>NZ_JBSOLI010000034.1:0-188898 GCF_054941065.1 Dellaglioa sp. BT-FLS60 | reverse complement strand
TTAGAAACTTTTATAGATTTCGCATCAGAATATTTTATACCCTTAAGATTCATACAAAAAAAGGCCTAATCACTAAGTGATTAGAACCTTCATAATATCATTCACCAACAACAGTTGACGAAGAACCTTTTTTGCTTCATCAACACTATTTGACATAGAGCCTAAATTTATTGGTTATCATCCGGTCTCATAGTTGGAAATAATAAGACATCTCTGATAGATTGGGCATCTGTCATTAACATAACTAACCTATCTATCCCAATTCCTAAACCACCTGTTGGTGGCATACCATATTCGAGAGCTTCGATGAAATCTTCATCAATTCCTTCTGCCTCATCATTACCATCTTCACGTTCCTCAACCTGAGCTTCAAATCTCTCTCTTTGATCAATTGGATCATTTAACTCAGTAAATGCATTAGCATATTCTGTACCCAAAATATACATTTCAAACCGATCTGTAAATCTAGGATCATCTGCATTTTTCTTAGCCAAAGGTGAAATTTCTAAAGGATGGCCGTATATAAAGGTTGGATCAACAATTGTATTCTCAACAAATTTTTCGAAAAATTCATTAATAATATGTCCAACTTTCCAATATGATTCATACTTAACATGGTGTTCATCTGCCAATTTTTGCGCTTCTTCAATTGACATTTCTTTCCAAAAATCTACTCCAGTTACAGATTTAATTGCATCTACCATATGTACTCTGGCAAATTTCTTATTAAAATCTACTTTTTTGCCATCATATTCAATAATACCGTCATCTGAAACCACATCAGCAACTGCCTTGAAAATACCTTCAGTTTCGTCCATTACATCATGGAAATCATAGTATGCGACATATGTTTCAAGCATTGTAAATTCTGGATTATGTTTAGTATCAATTCCCTCATTACGGAACACTCGTCCAATTTCGTATACTTTTTCCATACCACCCACAATTAATCGCTTTAAATGTAATTCAAGCGCAATTCGTAGATATAATTCAATATCTAATGCGTTGTGATGTGTTTTAAATGGTTTAGCAGACGCGCCACCGGCTTGATTATGCAATACTGGCGTTTCAACTTCAGCATAGCCATTGCCATCTAAATAACGTCTCACAGCCGAAATAATTTGACTCCGTTTCATAAAACGATCAAAACTTTCACGATTTGTGATTAAATCAAGATATCTTTGTCTGTAGATTTGTTCCACATTTTGTAAACCATGAAATTTATCTGGAAGTGGACGCAATGCTTTTGACAAAAAAGTAACTTCTGTTGGGCGAATTGTTAACTCACCCATATCCGTTTTCATTACATCACCAGTTATTCCAACAAAATCGCCAATATCTGAACGTTTGAAAACATGGTATGTTTCTTCACCTACAATATCTTTACGAACGTATAGTTGTAAACGACCATCTTTATCTTGAATATCAGCAAAACTAACTTTACCTTTGCCACGTTTAGACATTAGTCTACCCGCAATAGTTGCTTGAATATCCATACCATCAAGTTCTTCTTTAGTAAATTCATCGTACTTGTCATGCAGTGCTTTAGTCATATCCTTACGTTCAAAACGGTGGCCAAATGGATCCACCCCTGCTTCACGAAGTTCTACAACTTTTTCGCGACGTACTTTTAATTGATCATTCATGCTTTGTTCTTGCTTTGCCATATTATATCCCTCACTTAATTACAGATTTCACTTACTATCATGCCAATTAACCCATGAAAATGCAACCATTTCTAGGCTTCTTTTTGCATTAATTTAAATTCACGTTCTTTTGTATCTTCTAAAAATTTATCAAATATTGTAATCATTGAAGCTTCTGAGTTTGCTTCATTCAACGCTGCCTTTGCTCTTGCTGAACGTGAAATCCCCTTTAGGTAGTATGCAGCTTGGCTTCTAAACTCTTTAGGCCCAATCACTTCACCCTTAATTTGACAGAGTGCATGCAAATGTTCTTTAGCAACTAATATTTTTTCAGCTGCTGATGGTTCAGCAATAAGTTCACCTGTTTCAAGGTAAGTCGTCGTTTGCTTAATCATCCAAGGATTTCCTAGCGCAGCACGGCCAATCATAACCGCATCAGCCCCAACTTCGTCCAACATTTTTTTAGCATCTTGTGGCGTTTTAATATCCCCATTACCCATAAAAGGAATTGTTTTTAAATTACTTTTTACTTCATGTAAAATATTCCAATCTGCTTTACCATTGTACATTTGGAAACGTGTTCTACCGTGCATTGCAAGGGCAGCAGCACCACCTTGTTCAGCAGCCAATGCGTTTTCAACTGCTAAAATGTGATCTTCATCCCAACCTGTTCTCATTTTAACGGTTACTGGAATCGATAGTTCATTCGTAACCGCATTAACCATCTCATAGACTTTATCTGGATCTAGTAACCAACGCGCACCTGCATCTGTTTTCGTCACTTTAGGTACGGGACATCCCATATTAATATCAACGATATCAGCTGAGGTATGTTCTTCAACAAACTTAGCGGCAGCAACCAACGTTTCTTTATCACCACCAAAAATTTGGACACTAACTGGATGTTCTCTTGGGTCAACAAACAGCATACTCAATGTTTTTTTATTTCTAAATTGGATTCCTTTATCAGAAATCATTTCACAAACCACTAATCCAGCACCAAAATCTTTACAAATCATTCTGAATGCCGCATTTGTTACACCTGCCATAGGCGCAACAACGACTTGATTAGGGATCAATATGTCACCAATTTTCCATTCCATTCTATTCACCTCATCATTTTTTACACTTACTATTGTTTAGTATCATATCACAAATCATGTTTTGATATGAATAAATTTTATTCAGCTGAGCTATCTAATAACTGCATTAATTCGCTTTCAGAGTAATGGTACTTGTTCCCACAAAAACGACAAACTGCTTCTGCACCATGATCTAATTCAATCATCTCAGTAATATCACTTTTAGGTAAAGTAGCTAATGATCCGTAAAATTTATCTTTTGAACAATCACATTCAAATGCAACTGACATTTTGTCCAAGATATTCACATTTTCTTCACCAAACATGAGATAAATAATTTCTTCTGGTGTTTTACCATCTCTAAGTAACTCAGAAACCATTGGCATTTCTGCTAATTTTTTTTCTAATGCATCTAGAACTTCATCAGTGGCACCTGGCATAACTTGAATCATAAATCCACCTGCTACTTCAATTGTATTATCTGTATTCACAAAAACTGATAACCCAACTGAAGAAGGAATTTGTTCTGATTTTGCTAAATAGTAGGTAAAATCCTCACCTAGTTCACCTGAAACTAATGGCACTTGACCCGTAAATGGTTCTTTCATTCCCATGTCTTTAGTGACAGCCATTGAACCTTGAGTACCAACAGCACCTTTAACATCAATTTTATGTTTTTCATTTAATGGTAAATGAATATGTGGTTCACCCAAATAACCTTTGACTGTCCCATTAGCATTTCCATCAATCACAATTGCACCAACAGGTCCGTTCCCATTAATTTTAACTGTCATTTTTTCATCACCTGATAACGTTGACGTACTCAACAACAATGTCCCTACCAAACTACGCCCGAGTGCAGCTGATGCCGCACTCCATGTATCATGTCTTCTTTGTGCCTCAGCAACCGTATTTGTTGCCGTAACTGCGTATACTCTCAATTGACCCTCAAAGGCCAAACTTTTTACAAGATAATCTTCCATTATTTCTCCTTAATAATTCATTTTAGACCAGCAAGAACTCCGACAGATAAGTCCATCGGAGTTCTTGAGTGACGATTATTTGTCGTCTTTATTTACTTTTGGATGGAAAACAACTGTTTTAGTCAAACCGACTTTATTTGTTTCTTCAGCCATTTTTTTTGCATCATTTCGTTCTAATTCTTTTTTTGTTGCTTCAAAAGAACCATCTTTTTCACTTGGAAATTCATTTGCATTGTCTTTTTCTGGCATTTTACCATCTTCAAACAAGCTCAAGATTTCTTTTTCATCAAGTGTTTCAAATTCTAATAATTTATCAGCAATTAATTTATGTTGTTCTCTATGATCTTCAATGATTTTTTTAGCAAGCGCCATACCTTCTTCAGATAGACGACGAACTTCAGCATCAATGATGTCAGCTGTGTTACTTGAATATGCCGCATTTGGTTGACCTGAGCCACCTGCAAACATTTGGCTATCACCCTCTAGTTGAACAGGTCCAAGTTTTTCACTCATACCATATTCAGTAACCATTGAGCGAGCCATTTGCGTTGCTTGTTGGAAATCGTTTGATGCCCCTGAAGATTGTTCATTGTAGATAATTTCTTCAGCAGCACGTCCACCCATTAACCCAGCAATTTGTTCGTTCATATCTTTTTTAGATAATAACATTTGGTCTTCTTTGGGTAGCATAATGGCATAACCGCCAGCACGACCTCGAGGTACGATTGTTACTTTATGAACAACTCTAGCTTCATTTAAAACTAAACCAACAATTGTATGTCCAGCTTCATGGAAAGCAACTGTTCGACGTTCTTTTTCATTAATAACACGATCACGTTTTGCTGGTCCCGCAATAACACGGTCTTCAGCTTCATCCATATCACTTGCATCTATTTTTGATTTATTACGACGAGCAGCCAATAATGCAGCTTCATTTAAAAGATTTTCCAAGTCAGCACCCACGAAACCTGGTGTTTGTTTTGCAATCATTTTTAAATCAACATCAGCTGCTAATGGTTTGTTTTTCGCATGAACGTTTAATATGGCTTCACGGCCCTTAACATCTGGACGACCAACTAAGACCTTACGATCAAATCGACCCGGACGTAAAAGTGCTGGATCAAGCACATCAGAACGGTTAGTAGCTGCAATCACAATCACACCTTCTGTACCCGTAAATCCATCCATTTCAACAAGCAATTGATTCAATGTTTGTTCACGTTCATCATTACCGCCACCAGTACCTGAACCACGACGACGTCCAACAGCATCAATTTCATCAATAAAGATGATTGAAGGTGCTGTTTTCTTAGCATTTTCAAACAAATCACGTACACGACTTGCACCAACACCGACGAACATTTCAACGAAATCAGAACCTGAAATTGAGTAGAATGGAACTTCAGCTTCACCAGCGACAGCTTTTGCAAGCAATGTTTTACCAGTACCTGGAGGTCCCTCAAGAAGAACACCTGATGGAATTCGTGCACCCAGATTGGCAAACTTGCGTGGTGCTTTTAAGAATTCAACAACTTCAACAAGTTCTTGTTTTTCTTCTTCCGCACCGGCAACGTCAGCAAAACGGACTTTATTATCTTTTTTGTCAGAAGGTTTTGTCTTTGATTTACCAAAGTTCATCACCTTACCACCACCGCCACCTTGTCCTGCTTGTCCCATCATAAGATAGAAAAAGCCGACTACTAACACAAGTGGAATAACAGTAATGGCCAATTGCACCCAAATGCTGTTTGATTGCTCTTCTTTTGTATCCATTTTTGTCTTTGTTGCTTCAGATGATTTCAAAATTTGAGCCATATTTGAATCATTTTGAAGCACTGTTGACGTAAAGTTCTTAACTTTTGTTGTTTTCTTTGAGGCCGGAATTAATGAGAACCCAGTATTTTTGCTCTTTTCTGTTTGAGCTTTTGTATAGGTACCCGTTATTTTGTAGACACCACCTGATGGTTGAATATCAAATGATTTTACTTTGTTTGATTGTAAGTTTGAGACAAATTCACTTGATTGAATTTCTTGTGACTTCGTTTCATTGCTACCATCGAAAAAGAAGTACATTACACCCATTATTCCAAGCATAATAACTATGTAAAATAAACTATTTTTAAAAAGTCCATTTTTAGGATTGTTTTTCATATCTACTCTCCTGCCCGTTTTTCTTTATTTTTAATTCAATTATCGCTTGAATAGGATACACTATATCACAATTGACATTCTTTGACCATTATTTTAATCCAAATAAATCTCAGGTTTTAAGATACCTATATATGGCAAGTTTCGATATTTTTCAGCATAATCTAATCCATACCCCACTACAAATTCATTTGGCACTTCAAATCCTGCGTAGTCAACATTAACGTCTACTTTGCGTCCTTCAGGTTTATCTAACAATGAACACACTTTAACGGAATTCACATTTCTACCCTTAAATAAATCAACTAAGTACGCTAATGTTTGACCTGTATCCACAATATCTTCAACAATAATCACGTCTCTACCTTTAACATCAATATCTAAATCCTTAATAATTTTGACATTTCCGGTTGAAACAACACCATCTCCGTAACTTGAAACATTCATAAAATCAACTTCTGCATAATCCGAAACATTTTTCGCAATGTCAGCCATAAAAAGATAAGCACCTTTTAAAATACAAACAAGCAATGGATTTTTGCCTCGATAGTCAGCTGTGATTTGCTGTCCTAATTGTCGAGTTACATCTTTAATTTCTTGTTCACTGTAAAGAACTTTTTTAATATCTGCATCCATGCACTTTAGCCTCTTTCCTGCCTCTGGTTTTTTAAAACGATTATGTCTTGTATTTTATCAGTTTCAACGGTATCTGACAATTGAGATTTCTTATAATTTATCAACCAAACAATCTGTTTGGCATTGGTTTCTAAGACCCATGCCTTATTTCGGTCATCCCTACCTATCTTTTGATCGATAAATATTTTTTTAATTTTTTGTTTACCGCCATTTTCAATCGTTATATAATCCCCGGGTAATCGATGTCGGAGACTAAGCCCCTTACCTGAAATCGAATGATTAACCAAAATATAATCTATTATATCGGTATCTTCTAAATTAATTTTCCCTTGTTCAAATACGCCAATTTTTTCATTTTCATTTAAATTAATCCATGCATTCATGCGTAACGTCATTTTATCAGAATTTATTTCAACCGGTTTTTCTTTTTGAACAAACGCCATATACTCATATTTTTTACTAAATAATTGATTATTACCTAAATCAATCTCACTTTGTGGCTTTTTACGATTCATTAACAACTGATCAATTTGACGTATTTGCTCAGTTTTTAAAAAACCTCCCTGCTCTTCCGCCATTTTTTTCAATACCGGTTTCCGCCATTTTATTGGTAACGCTTGCCATTTTGCAATTAAAAAGCCAGATTCATTTTTAATTAATGCCATTTTGTCACCAATAGCTTCATCCGCTAAATCTAGGAGGTTCGACAGCTGATCTACATAACTCTGCGCATGTTCAAGTGCCTGATTATTATTTTCGAGCATTCTTGGTATAATTTCTTTTCTAACACGATTTCTAAAAAAATCTGTTGATTGATTTGTTTCATCTTCAAAAAACGTTACCTTTTGTTTTTGCGCATAATCACGAATTTCTTGTTTTGAAAATACCAATAATGGTCTAACCAACTGACCAGGTCCAAATGATCGCATTCGATCAATGCCTGTCAATTGTTCTATATCGCCACCACGAATGCTTTTCATAACTAAGGTTTCAATTTGATCATTGGCATGATGAGCCGTCATTAATAGCCCATAATTTTCTGAAAGCATTGTCTGTTCAAAAAAAAGATAACGCATTTCACGGGCTGCGTTTTCAATTCCTTTCAGCCCATGCTCAGCTACTGGCCACACTTTTTGATATAATTTCAGCTTATTTTCATGACAATACTTTTCAATAAACTCAGTTTCAACTTGGCTTTGCTCCCTAAGCTGATGATCAACGTATGCCACACCTATTTCAGGCCGAATGTCTCTTGGTAATTGCTGTAATAAATCAAGCAAAACCATCGAATCAACACCTGTTGAGGCCGCAACTAGAACTTTTTTGGGCCCGCCAATCAACCGGTATTGAGCCTCAAACTTTGTATTCAGCACAACTTTTCTCCTTTTTAAATTAAAAAAGAGCGGTTTAAAATTTTCATTTCAACCACTCTTCTTTAAAATTTGTTATTAATTGCGTCGGCCACCACGACCACCACGTTTACCTTCAGTACTTCTCTTTAATGAAACTAAGCGATCTTCACTATCCTTTAAAAAACCAGATAATAATGAATCGAAGTCATCTTTTTGAGGTTCAACTTTTTTTGTCTGATAACGATTCTTTCCACCATTTGAGGGGCGTGAACCAGTCGATGCACGAGAATCCTTATTAAACGTTTTTTGTGGACGAGATTTTGTTTCCGCTACTTGTGGTTTATCAACTGCTTTACGGATTGATAAACTAATTTTGCCATCATCACCGATGGCTAAAACCTTAACTGTGACTTCATCCCCAACGGTCAAGACATCATGAATATCCTTGATGAATCCATCAGAAACTTCACTGATATGTACTAATCCCGTTTTTCTGTCACCCAAATCAATAAATGCACCAAAATTTGTAATTCCTGAAACTTTACCTGAGACTTTCTCTCCGACTTCAATAGACATAAAAAAGTTGCTCCTCCTTAGATATATATACTAAATTAGTATACCACGCTATATACCACGATACCATGCTCAATTAGTTTATTAAATTAGTTTTATCGCTAGGAAAACTGTAGACAGTTTCACCTTTTTTAGAAAAATAATATTTTTCGCGAATTAATTTTAGTAAATAGTCATTGTCATTTAATTGTTTAACCTTAAATTTAAGCTCTTTTTGATGTGCTTTAGCTTTTTTTAATTTTATTTGTTTAGCTGTTGTTTCTTGTTGATAGTGCCCAATTTTGACTTTCGTTGAAATCAACTGAACACTAAAAAAAATAATGATAAGACCTAAAATAACGGTCAATCCGATTAAACGTCGACGATGAATATGTGTCAATCGTTGATCCTTTTTTCGTTCCGTTTTATTAGCTCTCGTGAAATCATTATCTAAGAATTTAATTTTCGATTTATTATCGGCCATATTTGTCTCCTACCCCAATAAAGGTATCCAATCAAAAATCGATGATTATCGACTTTCTTCAGCATAAACTTCAGAAACAACTTCATATAGATCAATTGATTCTGCTTTTTTTGTTGTTTCTTTTAACGCCATAACTCTTACCGTCAATGTCTTGTTACCGAATTGAATCGTTAATTCATCCCCTACGACAACATCTGTTGATGATTTTGCAATTTTATCATTAATCGCAATGCGACCTTTGTCAGCAATTTCTTTTGCAACTGTACGGCGTTTAATAATCCGTGATACTTTTAAAAATTTGTCTAATCTCATTAGTTAGTCTCCTTATTTTATCTTATAAATTTTTTTAAAATGCTTTTCCCAAACGGAAAACTCAACCATTCTCGAATGGAAAATAATCGCCACTTAATCGCTAAAATACCGAATATACCAACCCCAATAACTCCTGAAGCAAGTACAGTAATCCCACTCAATAATCGGCCACCATTTATCCAGGCCATTAACTGATTACCTACTAAATAAACCACAATTCCCATGATTACACAAACTAATATTAATTTTATCATAAAATTAGGATCAATCAGTAATTGGCGTATCATACTTGGCGACATCAACCACATGGCTATCAATACAGCCAATAAGCTCAGAATCGTTGCAATACTTGCCCCAATTGTTCCCATCAGAGAAACAAAATAAAAATTAATTCCCATTTTAAGTAATAATCCAATAACCAAAGCTACAACCGCTGTTCGATATAAGCTCAGACTTTGTAAGACACTATTGTACGTGCCAATAATTGCGGCCAACAAAATGCTAATCATATAAACAGATAACGTGCCATTTTGTAATTGGTCACCAAACAAAAATTGATTGATTAATGGCATTAGCGCTACTAATCCGATTGTTGCGGCTAGCGATAATGCCACAGTTATGTGGACTAACATTTTGGCATAACGTTGAAAATCTCGTTCTCGATTCTCACGACGCGCTAGTGCCAGTGATGGTAATAACATCGATGAAAAACCGACTGAAATGACCAACCCCAGTTGAACCAATGGCTGAGCCCGGTCATAAATTCCCTTTAACGATTTTGCAGCAGCATTCGAATACCCAAAATGGACCAAACCATTTTTTACTGTAAATGAATCAATTAATTGAAGCAAAACCATCATTGCCGCAAATAGACAGATAACAAGACCTTCAGAAAATAACTTTCTAGCGACAATCATTAGTCTTTGCCTGTTTATTTTAATATGGATTTGTCTAAAATCCACTCTAAAAAAATGAGTGAATGACAAACTCGCTCCAATTGCTCCAATCGAAGCCCCAATCATGGACCATGCGCCCATTGAATACAGCGACGTTTTATTTTTAGCCGCGATATATGCCGCTAAAATAATGATCCCAACGCGCAATAATTGTTCAACAACTTGTGAAACAGCCGTTTTATTCATTTCGAAAATACCTTGGTAATAACCACGTCCAACTGCTAAAATCGGCAAAAATAAGAACATGAACGCCACACTTCGAATCAGAATATCTAATTGACCATCACCCATTGCCGTTGCAATCCAAGCTGCCCCTAATTGTAACCCAGAAAAAATCACCAAGCTAAAGAGACTTAAAACAATGAAAATATCATGGGACAACTCTATTTTATCTTCTTCCAAAGGTTCCTCAGCAATTAACTTACTAATATAAACCGGAAACCCGGTTAAAGCAAAAGTCATCCCTATCCCATAAATCGGATAGACCTGTTGATAAATATAAAAACCAGTATCACCAACTAAGTTTTGTAACGGTACTCGATAAATGGCACTCAAAATTTTGGCAATTAACGAGGCAATTGATAAAATCATCGCCCCTCGCATCAAATGTCTAAGTTGCTTATTTCCCATATCATTTCGATTCCTTTTTTATTAGTTAGCGACGGTCAATTCTCCAACAGACTCACTCAGTGCCTGAACAAAGTTCTGTAATTCAATTAACCAATCCGATTCAGTCATCTTAGGCTGAATCACTAAAACGACACGCATTTGTTTACCTTGAGGTTTCAACGTTGCTTTTAATTTTGTAGCTGACAGCGCCTTAAAGATAGCTTCTGCTCCCAACAATGTGGTGCCTTTTTCTGAAACAAAAACACTTAATTGATCTTTATCTTTTTTAATTTTTTCAACTAGCGCCTTATCAGCAAATAATTTGAGTAGCCCAATTTCCATTAGGTTGTTGACCTCTGTCGGAAATTCGCCGAAACGATCAATTAAATCACCCTGCACTTCTAAATATTGATCATAATTATCAAATTGTCGAATTCGTTTATAGATTTCTATTTTTTGACGTTGATCATCAATATAAGTTGAAGGTAAGTAGGCTTCAATATTAATTTCAATTTCAGAATCAGACTTAGGATCAACTTTTTTACCTTGTTTTTTATTCACAGCTTCTGTCAACATCTGTGTATATAAATCGTACCCAACAGAATCAATGAAGCCATGTTGTTGACGCCCTAATAAGTTTCCTGCTCCACGAATAGATAAATCACGCATAGCAATTTTAAACCCTGAACCCAATTCAGTAAAATCTTTAATGGCTTCCAAACGTTTTTCACTAACCTCAGTTAACACCTTATTAGGCTTGTACATGAAATAAGAGTACGCGATTCGGCTACTTCGTCCAACACGACCACGTAATTGATATAATTGTGCCAATCCCATGTGATCCGCATTTTCGACAAATAACGTATTCGCATTAGAAATATCCACACCCGTCTCAATAATAGTCGTCGTCACCAATACATCATACACACCCTGAATAAAATCATATAAAACATTTTCTAATTGATTTTCAGTCATTTGCCCATGAATATAGGCAACACTCGCTTCCGGCACCATTACTTCAATTTCTGAAACAACTTTTTCGATATCTTCAACCCGGTTATGCAAGTAAAAAACTTGTCCACCGCGTTGCAGCTCACGTTGAATTCCATCTCGAATGGTGCCACCGTTTTGTTCCATCACGTACGTTTGAATAGGGTAACGGTTCAGTGGCGCTGTTTCAATCACTGACAAATCACGCACACCGAGCATCGACATATTCAATGTTCTTGGGATTGGGGTCGCCGTTAACGTTAAAACATCCACTTGTGATTTAAATTGTTTAAGTCGTTCTTTATGTTTCACACCAAATCGTTGTTCTTCATCCACAATTAACAACCCTAAATCAGCAAATTGAACATCTTTCGATAAAATTCGATGTGTTCCAACAACAATATCCAAAGCACCACTAGCCATTTTATCGGTTGTTTCTTTGAGTTGTTTCTTCGTTCTAAATCGAGATAAAATGCCAATTTCAACTGGGAAACCTTCAAAACGGTTAATCATCGTTTCATAATGTTGCTGCGCCAAAACAGTTGTTGGCACTAACAACGCCACTTGTTTATGGTCTTGAATGGCTTTGAACGCCGCACGTAAAGCCACTTCCGTTTTACCAAAGCCAACATCCCCAATTAACAAACGATCCATTGGTTTCTTTTGTTCCATATCATGCTTGATTTCATTGGAACTTCTGATTTGATCTTCCGTTTCAGAATAAGGAAACGCATTTTCAAATTCCATTTGGTAATCATTGTCCTCTGAAAATTGAAAACCAACCTCGGCTTCGCGTTCCGCATATAGTGCAACCAAATCATCAGCAATATCTTCAATTTTAGCAGCAACTTTATTTTTGGTTTTAGTCCATTCAGTGCCACCTAATTTATTAATTCTTGGTGACTTAGATTCAGACGACACATATTTTTGAACCATATTCAATTGGGTAACTGGAATAAATAATTTTGCGTCATCTCGATAAGAAATCGTCATATAATCTTGATGTTTACCATCAACTTCCAGCGTTTCCATACCCATAAACTGGCCTATCCCATGATTCACATGAACCACGTAATCACCAGGCTTTAAATCCTGATAACTTTTCAGCCGTTCAGCATTAGCTAACGTTTGTCGTTTGGGTCGTTTTTTGGCAACTTTATTGAACATTTCGTGCTCGGTCACAACAACCAAGTTCGCTGTTGGCAATTCAAATCCTGCTTGTAAATTACCTTCTACAACTTGAACTTTATTTGCTTGCAGGCTATCTAACGTATTCATAATAGAAGGAATCTCAAAATCATCCAATGTTTGCGAGACTTTATTGAGTCGTTCTTTATCCTGAACCATGACGATAATCGTTTGTTTTTTCTTTAACCAACGATCCATTTCTGTTTTAAGTAATGGCATTTGACTGAAGAATTGTTGCATGGCATGCCCTGGTACATCAATCAATTGGTTGAATTTTAAATGTCCCATCCCTTTTTGAAAATGAGCCATAAATAATTCAGCATGTGTCTCTTTTTTCAATAAGTCGCGTAATTCAAATCCAAAAGTACTCGTGGATAAGACTTGATGCGTTTTCAGCTTATCGGCCATCCAGTTATCTTCGTCTAATTTAAGGGATTTTTCGGCTTCTAATAGTCGTGGATAATCATCCATGACAACTAGTCCATCCTCGCCTAAATAATCTAACAGGCTCGTTTTTCCCTGATAAATGATATCGCCAAATAATAAGTGTTCCGGAGCTAATCGGCCTTTTTCAAAATCACTCATAAGGGGCATAATGTTGGATTCTAAGCGTTCTTGATCATCACTATCTAACCGTTTATATTCAACACCATAAGCCTTTTTTAACGTTTTACTAGCTTGTAATAACATCTCGTCAGTCGCAATAAAATCAGTTGCCGGGATGACTTGAATCTGATCCACATTTTCTAAACTACGTTGATTAGTCACATCAAAATAACGTAGTGAATCGATTTCCGTATCAAATAAATCCAATCGAATTGGATTTTCAACCGTTAAAGGATAAATATCTAAAATAGAGCCTCGCACAGCGAAATCACCAGGACGTTCAACTAGTTTTTGACGCTGATAGCCCATCGTAAAAAGTTGTGTTTCAGTTGCTTTTAAATCAATATCTTTTCCAACGGCTAAGTCTAACGTTGCTTGTTTCCACGTTGAAACAGGTGCTAAAAAGCGTCTTAATCCTGAGATTGACGTCACAACCAGCTTAGGTGTCTCCTCTAATAAAGCTTGGAGTGTTTGAACGCGTTCACCTTTAAATTCAGGTGAACTTGTTGCCAACTCTGCAGCCAATAATTCTTCAACTGGAAACGTTAGGACCTGGTCTTCAGCGATAAAATTAGTTAAATCTTCATTCAATTGTGTCGCATGAAATAAATTATCTGTCACAACCAGCATAGATCTTTTTTTATTTTTAAAAATAGTCGCTAACATCAACGTTTTAGCTGAACCTGTTAGACCAGTTAACAATTGTCTCGTATTCGGTTCAATAGCCGCTAACCAGTTATCCACACCAGGGACAGCTTGCATCATTGTTTCTAAATTCATTATTCTACCTTTTACCCTTTTCTAAGCGGCCTTCTCTTATTTATGATTATATTTATTCATTGTGTTCATAAAATCATCCGTTTCTAACCAATCTTCAATAGCCAAAGTTGCTGTATTAATGGCATCCCCTAAAGCCTTCTCTTGATTTTTAGAAAATTTCGTTAACACCCAATCGACAACGGAAACTTTATCTGGATGATCAATACCAATTTTAATGCGTTTAAATTCTTGTGTACCCGTATGTGCAATAATACTTTTCAAACCATTATGTCCACCAGCAGAGCCTTTTTGACGTAAACGAATGCGCCCAACTTCTAAATCAAGATCATCATTCACAATAAGAATATCTGCGACTTCAATTTTATAAAAATCCATTAAAGGTCTAACTGCTCGACCAGATTCATTCATATAGGTAGATGGTTTAACCAGCAAGATTTTTTCACCCGCTAAATTAAATGATGCGACTTGCGCTTCATATTTACTTGATCCAAAATTAGCATTATGTTGTTTTGCAAATGTATCCACTGTGGCGAACCCAACATTATGTCTTGTACCATCATACTTTTCACCAATATTACCTAACCCAACTATCATTTTCATTTCATTTTCTCCTTTAGATAAACGCAAACATCTGGGCAAGTTTAGATAACTTACCCAGCAATTCAATCCTATTCTTTTCTATCAACTATTATACCATACTCAATTTCTGAAAATTTTGTGAAAGAACTCGTTCATCTAGTATGTTTTTTCATAAAAAAACATGTTATAATTACTCAGTAATAATTATAGCTCTGAAAGGATGAATTATTTTGACAAAAACACAAAATCATCAAAAAGTTATCTTAGTCGGCGATGGCGCCGTAGGTTCTAGTTACGCATTCGCAATGACACTCCAAGGTGTCGGCGAAGAATTCGGTATCATCGATGTTGCGAAAGATCGCACTGTCGGAGATGCTTTAGATTTAGAAGATGCTACACCATTCGCATTTCCTAAACGTATCTACTCAGCAGAATACTCTGACTGTGAAGATGCAGATCTTGTCGTTATCACTGCTGGTGCACCACAAAAACCAGGTGAAACACGTCTTGACCTTGTAAACAAAAACTTAAACATCTTGAAAAGTATCGTAACTCCAATCGTTGAATCTGGATTTAAAGGTATTTTCTTAGTTGCTGCTAACCCAGTTGATATTTTAACTTACGCAACAATGAAATTCTCTGGTTTCCCTAAAGATCGTGTTATTGGTTCAGGTACTTCACTTGATACTTCACGTTTACGTGTTGCTTTAAGCAAATTAACTGACATCAACGATCCTCGTTCAATCCATGCTTACATGATGGGTGAACATGGTGATACAGAATTTGCTGCTTACTCAGCTGCAACTATCGGTGGTCTTCCATTCTTAGATTGGGTAAAAGCAAACAATATTTCTGATGACCAACTTGCTAAAATTGAAGATGACGTCCGTAACAAAGCTTACGAAATCATCAACAAAAAAGGCGCAACATTCTACGGTATTGGTACAGCATTAGCTCGTCTTTCAAAAGCAATTTTGCGTGACGAAAATGCCGTATTACCTGTTAGTGCTTACATGGACGGACAATATGGTTTGAACGATATTTATATCGGTACACCAGCTGTTGTTAACGGCCAAGGTCTTGCACAAATCATCGAAGTACCTTTAAATGATGTTGAATCTAAACGTATGACTGATTCAGCTGCTACTTTAAAACAAGTATTAACTGATGGTCTTAAAAAATTAGGTGAATAATTTTTAATTATTTCCTACTAAAAAGGAACGGAAGATATTCTTCCGTTCCTTTTTTAATACAATTTTAATAATCAATTTACTGTTAAAGTGCTTTTTTTATGGTATTATAAACATGTAAATGAGAAAAATTTAATCTTTGGAGGCGCCTGTATGCTATTAAATACTTTAGTTAAACCGTTAAAAGAACTAACAACCGTTCGTGAAAGTGTCACACTCGAAGAAGCACTCACAATCTTAGAAGATTCTGGATTCCGTTGTGTCCCAATTTTGGATGAAACGGGCCAAATCTTCCGCGGTAATATCTATAAGATGCATATTTACCGTCATAAATCACAGGGTGGAGACATGTCACTTCCTGTCACTTATCTTTTAAAAAATGCGACTAAATTTATTTCATCTGATTCAGCATTTTTTAACGTTTTCTTTTCAATCAAAGATTTACCTTACATTGCTGTTCTAAATGAAAATAATTATTTTGAAGGCATTTTAACACATACACGCCTTCTTGATATGTTATCTCAATCATGGAATTTTGACGTTGGTAGTTACGTCTTAACTGTCGTCTCTGCCGGAGAACGTGGTGATTTAGTTGAAATGGCTAAGATCATTACCAAATATTCTTCAATCGCAAGTTGTATGACTTTAGACGTTAAAGAAGGCGAATTATTACGTCGTACATTATTCACATTACCAGCTGGTGTCACACAAGAAAAAGTTGATAAGATTGTTGATAACTTAGGACGCAAAGAATTTATTGTTTCCGAAATTGAAGATTTACGTAGCTAAACAAAAAACAGACCCTTTCAGGTCTGTTTTTTTAGTGCATTCTTTTATCAAAATGAATAGCGCGATCTAACACGAGCATAATTGGTGCTGTAATTGTCATAATGATAAATTCAGATAACGCTGTCGTACCATATGTAGGCCAGAATGGTAACTTCGCTGTAACGTTCAACATAATTGCAATTAAAAACATGGTAAATGAGAAAACCACAATATTTAAAAGCATTTTTTGCCACATTGATTTAAATTTTGGACTAACAAAAATGACAATCAGAAGACCCATGATTGTTTGCCCACCGCCAAAAAGAACGTCTAATGGTGAACTGTAAAAGAGATTAAATAAAATAACCCCTAATGAGACACCCCAGATATATTTCTTATTAAACAAAACAAGATGATTCAATCCTTCTGATATGCGAAATTGAATGGCCCCACTGGCCATACTGAACATACCTGGAACAACTGCCAATACGATATAAAGTGCAGCAATTAAACCATTAATAATTACCTGGTTTACACGATTATTTTTTGTCATTATTTATTCATAGACTCCCTTAGTTTTTTTGCGTGGGATGGTTACGAACCACGTTTTTTATTTTCCTATGTTATTTAATGCCTATTTTACTTTATGTATCGCTGAAACAAGCCCAATACTCGTTCTAAGCGCGTTATTAACCTCAAGCATACTTTCTTTCGATAAATGTGCAATACGGTCTTTCAAACGTTGCTTATCAATCGTACGAATTTGTTCCATTAGTATAACTGAATCTTTTTCAATACCTACTTTACTAGCTAAAAGACCAACATGGGTTGGCATTTTAGGCTTTTGGATACGTGTCGTAATAGCGGCAACGATGACCGTTGGACTATAGCGATTACCAATATTATTTTGGATAATGAGAACTGGTCTCATACCGCCTTGTTCAGAACCAACAACGGGAGATAAATCCGCATAGAAAATATCTCCACGAATAATACTATCAACCATTTTACCCCAACTCTCTACATAATTTGAAGATGCAATAACACTTCATCTTCAGATCCTTTAAAATCGTGACATATCTCACTGTTCAATTGCCCCATCTCTGAGTAACCACTGATTAACTCATCCATTGCCTCTTGATGGCTCAAAACCAAATTCAATATGTCTTTGTCCTTCAATAATGCCTCATTGGTGATCGAATAATACGCACAATAATCGGCTATATGATTCATAACTACTTTCTCATTTTTATCCATTTATACTTCCCCCATAAATGATACGCTACCGCCATTTTACCATAGCGACATAAGCAAATAAACATTAATTTAGGTACATACGTGGGATTCGTTCTGAAAGTGCACAAGTAACTTCATAATGAATCGTATCAATATACGTCGCAATCTCCTGAGCCGTGATTACTTTATCACCATCTTGACCAATTAAAGTTACTTTTGTCCCATTCATCATGTCATAGGGTAACCGAATCATTATTTGATCCATACAAATTCGACCAATTATTTCACAGAATTGACCATCGACCAATAATTTAAATCCTTGCATTTGACGCATTAAACCATCTGCATAACCGATTGGCACTGTACCAACCCACTCATCTTCTGTCGCCTGATAAGTAATGCCGTAACCAACAGAATCGCCTGCCTGAATTTTTTTCACGAAACTCAACTCAGAGGTTAAACTCATAGCGGGTTTCAAATCATAAGGCAATGTTAATTCGCCACCAGATGGGTTCAATCCATACATTGAAATGCCCATTCTAATCATGTTACCGTTACAAGCCGCATGCCATAAACTCGTTGCTGAATTGGAAACATGCACATAACGTGGCCTATTAACAACAACTGCCATTAACGCATTAAATTTTGCCAATTGTTTTTTAAAGTAAGTTTCATCAACAGAATCTGCTGTAGCAAAATGAGTGAAAATCCCTTCAAAATCAAACATTTTTTTATGACTTTCTAGAAAATCAATTGCCTCTAACAACGGATCTGTATTTCTAAATCCAATTCGACCCATACCAGTATCCAATGCCAAATGAATAGCTAACGGAGCCAATTTTTCTTGGTTGAGCAACGCATTCGCTTCCTGCAACCAACTCAGTTCTGACACAGTTGCAGATATTTTATTTTTAGCTAATAGTGGTGCATATTTACTTTCCGTTAAGCCCAAAATGAGAATAGGTTCGACAAATCCGGCTTTTCTTAAAGCTAAAGCCTCATCAATTATTGCAACACAAAATCCCCTTGCACCAGCTTCTTTAGCGGCTTTAGCAACTTCAACTAAGCCATGTCCATATGCATTAGCTTTAACAACAGCAAATATAACCGTTGCATCAGTTAATGTTCTTTTTTCAGCAGCAATATTATTCTTGATAGCTGCTCTATCCACTAAAATTTGAGTTGGGCGATGCTTTCCTACAACCATATTGTTATCTCCTAGTCTTTATTTTCTAAAATAACTTCAGTCATCACTAAATTATCTGTATGAGAAATGGAAATGAATCCATTACCCTTGAACGGTTGACGTGTGATAACTGGTTTCCCCGATTTATCATTCAATATTTCAATATTCAAAAAGCCAACTTTGTCACCTATTCCAGTTCCAAAAGCCTTGCTATACGATTCTTTCGCTGAAAATCTTCCAGCAATGAATTCATCTTTATGGCTCCCTTTTAATGCAGCCAATTGGTTACGCTCGTTTGTTGTAAGAATTTTAGTTATAAATTGTTCATGCTGTTTAGCCATCTCTGCTACTCGACTAATATCAGATAAATCAACACCAATTCCATAAATCACATTATCACCTATTTCTTATTTTCATTCATACTTTCAAATCCACTAATAAGTAATTATCATCAGCTCTACTTCTAATCAGTTTATCAAATTTCCGCACTAAAATCACTTATATTCCATCTATCAATATTGTAAGGTCTCTTTCACTGTTAATTAAAGACAAAAAAAGAGGCCTAAATAATTAGGTCTCTTTTCAATCTTCAAATTAATCTTTTGTTCTGATTGTAAAGTTACGTTTTGGTGCGCTGCTTCCGTTTGAACGATTGTCATTCGAACGTCCACCATTGCTACGGTTATCGCTTGAGCGGTTACCTTTATAACCTCCGCCACCATTACCATTGCTACGACGGTCTGAGCTTCCGCCATTACTACGGCGATCGCTACTACTTCCGTTACGACGATCTGAACTTCCACCGTTACTACGGCTTCCGCCACCATTACGGTTTCCTTGGTAGCCACCACCACGACGATTACCGCCGCCATTGCCGCCGCGACGGTTGTTACCGCCACCACCGCCACCCTTACGTCTAGGTAATGGGCGTTCTGGTGTAATCTTAACAGGTACTTGTGATGAATCATTCTTAATAACATCACTAAGCAATGCTGCAACTAAATCAGCAACATCAAACTTAGCCATTAATTCAGTAGCTTGTTTTGCATATTTTTTAGTATCAGTTTTGTTAACTAAGGCTGTAACATCAGCAATTGCTGTTTCAATTTGACCAGCAAATGCTTCGTCATCTGTAGGTGGTGTTAAAGCTACCATACGTTTCTTAGTTAATTTTTCGATTTGACGTAAGTAATCCATTTCATTTGGTGAAACAAATGTTAATGAAGTACCCTTATGTCCGGCACGACCAGTACGGCCAATACGATGGACATAACTTTCAGGATCTTGAGGAATATCGTAGTTAAAGACATGGGTAACCCCAGAAATATCTAAACCACGAGCAGCAACATCAGTTGCCACTAAAATATCAAGTTTACCTGATTTAAATTCACGTAAAATACTCATACGACGTTGTTGTGATAAATCACCATGAATTCCTTTAGCGTTGTATCCACGCATTTCGAAACCTTTAGCTAATTCATCAACACGACGTTTTGTACGACCAAAAACAATTGTTTGTGTTGGGTTTTGAGCATCATACATACGTGTCATAACATCAAATTTTTCGAAATCTTTTGAGATAACGTAGTATTGATCAACTAAGTCAGTTGTTAATTCTTTTGCTTTAACAGCTACCAAAGTTGGATCTGTCATGAATTTTTCACCAATGTGACGAATAGCATTTGGCATTGTAGCAGAGAATAACAATGTTTGACGTTCGTCAGGAACTGTTGTTAAGATACTTTCGATATCTTCAACGAATCCCATATCTAACATTTCATCAGCTTCATCTAAAACTAATGTTTTAACATGACCTAATTTAACGGTACGACGACGAATATGATCTAATAAACGTCCAGGTGTTCCAACTAAAATTTGAGGTGCGCGGCTAAGACTCTTGATTTGACGACGAATATCAGATCCACCATAAACAACTTGAACTTTAGCATGTTTTTCTTTACCTAAACGGTAAAGTTCTTCTTGCGTTTGGATAGCAAGTTCACGTGTTGGTGAAATGATAAGTGCTTGAACTTCATCCTTTGTTGTATCAATTGTATCTAAGATTGGTAAACCAAATGCAGCAGTTTTACCAGTACCTGTTTGTGCTTGCCCAATAACATCTTTTCCTTCTAAAGCCATGGGAATAGTTTGAGATTGGATAGGTGTTGCTTCTTCAAAACCGCTACGTTGAACGGCCTTTAGTAGTTCATCGGATAGTCCTAATTCTGTAAATTTCAAGTATAAATTCCTCCTAATGTGTTTGCAAACTAACATGCTTCACAACACAGTTAAGAGTTCGTCGTCAATTACTGTCTTGTAAAGTTAAATTAATTTAATTCTGACCCTTCATGAGTCACTATTTAAACTATAATAACACCTTAAATAATATTAAGCAAATGCCTAATGAGTTTGTAAAGCCGATAAAACGGTTTCTAAATGAACACCATGGCTTCCTTTAATCAAAATAGCATCTTTTTCGGTGCGTACTTCTAGTAAATCTTGAATCATAGCCTCTTTTTGATCTAAATCATAATAATGAATATGTTGATCATCATATTTTGATTTTAACGACTTTGCTAATGAATCAATTTGATTTCCATAGAGGTAAACACTTTGAATTTTTTTATTATCAAAACTATCAGCTAAACTGATGTGCATATCACTAGATTGCTTCCCTAATTCAAGCATATCGCCCAAGACAACAATTCGGTTACCAACAACATCACTATTTGAAAATGCTTTGATAACCGCTTTTGCAGCCGTTGGGTTTGAATTATAAACATCACTTAAAATAGCTTCGCCCAAATGACCTTTCAACCATTCCGTCCGATTTTTGGTTAAATCAAAATCACTGAGTGCTTTCACAATATTCTCAGTTGATACGCGGTAACGACGACCAACTGAAATAGCAGCCATCGCATTATCCACGTTATATGTACCAATCATTGGAATTGTAAAATTAGCATCAGGTATTTCTCTCACCTTAAAACTCGTCATTGTCTGATTACCAACAACATTTGTAACACTTAAATCGGCACTCTCACCATGACCAAAACCAAATGATTGTTGCTCAATGTTGGCAATCCGTTCTCTTAATAACGGTTCATCCGCATTATAAATTAATAAACCGTCTTCTTTTAAGCCATTCACAATTTCCATTTTTGCATCCGCAATTTTATCACGAGTACCAAAAAATTCAATATGCGCTTCACCAATCATTGTTATTACAGCGACATCAGGCTGTGCGATACGACTTAAAAAGTCTAACTCACCAGGATGATCCATCCCCATTTCGACAACAACCACTTCAGTATTAGGTTCCATACTTAATAACGTCATTGGCACGCCTAAATGATTATTGAAATTAGCTTCCGTTTTACAAACATTGTATTGTTGACTCAAAATTTCTGTAATCATATCTTTAGTCGTTGTTTTACCATTACTACCAGTAACTGCAACCACTTTGGGATTGATTTTATTCAAGTAATATTTTGCCAACTCTTGATAAGCTTTAAGGGTATCATCTACCAAAATAGCCGGAATTTCTGTCGGCATTGTCTCTTGGTGGTCAACTGCCCATAAAGTTGCCGTTGCACCATTATCTATCGCATCTTGGATATAATCATGACCGTCATTTTCGGCCACAATCGGCACAAACAAACTTCCAGCAGTTAATTGGCGACTATCAAATAAGACACTTGAGATATTAACTGGTTCACTACTCATTTCATTTTTGGCACCAACTGCACCTGCAATTTCAGTTAATTGCATTTTCATTATCTAAACCCTCACATTCGTATGACCATTAAATCAATTGTTGGCCTGATTCTTTTTCAACGCCAACTGTAATAATTCTTCAATTAAATTACTATAACTAAGCCCAACAGCTTCCCATAATCTTGGATACATTGCATTTTTATAAAAACCTGGCATAGTTGTGATTTCATTTATATAAATATCTTTATTGGCACTAATAAAGAAATCGCATCGTGCAAGCCCGGAACCATCAATAACTGCGAAAGCCCTTTTAGCAAAATCAACCACCTTAGCGAGCAATTCCTCATCAAGTTCAACCGGAATTTCAGCATCGTGATCTTCTCTCATTGTCAATTTACGATCGTAGATATGATCAAATGACAAGACTTCACCTGGAACACTTGTTGCGATTTCTTCATTACCCAATAATCCAATTTCAATTTCACGCGCAACAATGCCACGTTCTACAATCACACGCGACCCAAACTCAAAGGCTTTATCAATTGCTTTTCGCAATTCTAAACTATCAGTTGCTTTTGTCACACCAATTCCTGAGCCTAAGCTCGCTGGTTTCACATACATCGGGTAAAGTAATTCACCCTCACACCGTACAATCACACTAGATGCATTGTTTTTCCAAGCTTGTGCATCAATCGCTTCGAATGGCACAACAGGAATACCAGCTTGTTTAAAGAGTAATTTACTCATAATTTTATCATTACCAATAGCTGATGCTAGCACACTATTGCCAACATAAGGAATATCCAATGTTTCAAGTAACCCTTGAACCGTCCCATCTTCACCATTTGGACCATGTAAGACGGGAAAAACGACACTGTCTTCAGGATTAAATCCATTTGGTAAAAAGGCCGTTCCTTTTGAATTTTCATGTTCATTGGTTGCTTGATTTTTTTCATCTGCTTCTTCAAGGCGCAAATTATCAGCAAACTTAACAGGTTCTGTCAGCGTCTGACCTTTCAGCCATTTTCCTGTTCTCGTAATATAAACGGGAACCACTGAATAGTATTGGTAATAGATAGCTTGTGTTATTTGAAAAGCGGTCGAAAGCGAAACCTCATGTTCCGCACTCTTACCACCATAAAGTAAATAAACGCGCATTAGTATTATCCTCCATTTTTTGCAACTCTCATTGTATCATGCTTTTTAAATTCAACAAAAAAGATAACATGAATTAATCCCCGTTATCTTTTTAAAACGCTATGCTATCTTCAAAAGCAGCTTGATTTAAAATGACAAAGTGCCAACTTTGATCGACAAAGTAATAATCCAAACTAGCAACTAATTTTGATCCTTCAGTCACTAATGTTGGTTCATGCCATTTCATTTGGTACACGTTATCAATCATCACATAAATAGGCACTGATATTTTCGTGTTATTCACAGTCATTACTGAAAAATCCAATGCGACACCTTCAATAAACAATGGCATTAATTCTTCAATAATATGTTTCGACACTTTTTTTAACGTCATTGGACGCCTTCTAAACAAGCCATTTTTTTCGCGATATGATCGATTAACATGTCTAATAACTGATTTAGAAAAAACATTATAAAATTGGTTCAAATAACGATAATAGATTTTCAATGCATCATTTGGCAATGTCAAAAAAACATAATCATTTTGTAATTTGTAATAAAATGGTGATTGAATATGTGAAAAAGCGTGTCCTAAATATAAGAACTCTGATATTTCTCTTGGTGTGATTAATTCTAAATCGTCTTGACTGTCAAAATCAATCCAATTTTGTTTCACCCCGACAGTCCCCTTATTCAAGTAACGTGCAATATCTTCTTCCCCAGTAACCGTGTTAAATCCCGTCGCGATGTCAATCTCATTTTCATAATCCACTGGATTTAATGACAAAATATTGGTTGGCAATTTGGGAATGCTTGTTATGAAATCTGCCCTGGAAATCCCATAAGATAAAATCAAATGAGAAACCGTTTCAATATGAATATAGACTAAATTGTCTCTCATTAACTATCATCCCCATTTTATAAAATAGTGACTCTACTTACATTGCTTCTAGTCGTGCAATTCTATCTGCCATTGGTGGATGCGTCTGAAATAATCCAGACGTTTTTTTCTTCAATGGATTTGAAATATAAAGTGCGGCACTACTTGGATCAGCACGCTTCATTGGTTCACTATCAGAGATTTTTTCCAAAGCATGGATGAGCCCTAATGGATTACGAGTCAATTCCACAGCTGAAGCGTCAGCTAAATATTCTCTATTTCGAGAAAGTGCAAGCTGAGCAATAGTTGCCGCAATTGGCCCTAAAATAACCAATAGTAAAGATAAAACCATCAAAATAATTTCTAATGATCCGCCACCTTCTCGATCATTACTACTGCGACGACGACCGCCACCCCACCAAAATGAGTTCATCCCAATATTAACTAGCAGTGAAATAGCTGCTGATAACGCTAAAGCAATTGTTGATAACCGAATATCATAGTTACGCACATGCGAAATTTCATGGGCCATAACGCCTTCTAATTCTTCTCGGTTTAACCGGTTAAGTAACCCAGTTGTTGCAGCGACAGCCGCATGTTCTGGGTTATTCCCAGTCGCAAATGCATTAGGACTAGCATCTTCAATAATAAAGACTTTTGGCATAGGAACTTCTCCAACAAGCGCCATATCTTCAACAACATGCCATAATTCTGGCGCATCATCGACTGATTTAATTTCAGTCGCATGGTTCATGCTCATGACCACACTGGTTGACTGTGAAATCATCAAGCCCATATAAACACCAGCAATGACCACAGCCATGATTAATCCAGAAAGCGCACTATTAAAAAAGGCGTAACCAACCGCACTACCAATCGCAATCATTAATAATACAAAGCCAATTAAAACGTAAATCGTTTTGCGCTTATTTTGCGCGATTTGATCATATAACATAGTTATCTCCTAATTCCTTAATCAAATGAAACGTTAGGTACAGCCTTTTCAGCTTCTGGCACTTCAAGATAAGTCACTTTTGTAAAGTGATGAATGCCTGCAACAATATTTGATGGGAATGATTGAATTTTAGCATTCAAACTTGCAGCAGTTGAGTTGAAAAGTTGACGTGAATAAGAAATTTTATTTTCTGTATTTGATAATTCTTCCATTAACTTAGTGAATTCTGTATTAGCTTTCAAATCTGGGTAACTTTCAGATAATGCAAAGATACTCTTCAATGATTGACTTAATTGATTAGAAACTTCCATGGTTGTTTCATGTGAATCAGTTGGCGTTTGTGTCAATTGATTCCGTAATTCAACAACTTTAGCGAAAGTTTCTTTTTCATGAGTAGCGTACCCTTTAACTGTTGAAACCAAATTAGGAATTAAATCATTACGACGTTTTAATTGCACATCGATTTGACTCCATGACTCCTCAGTGCGAACCTTTGCTTTAACCAAACCGTTGTATCCAGTAACGTACATAATAATTAAAACAACTACGATAATACCAATAATAATCATTGTCATAAATTTCAGTCTCCTCTTTAATATAAGCTATCTAATTTTTGTTCTTATCCTCATTCATCATACCAAAGTTAGTCCCTTTTAGAAAGCAACTAAGCTAACGTTTTCATCAATTCAATCAACTGATTTTATTTAATCTGAATATTATGGCATAATAGCCTTATTGAGAAGTTTGTAAAGGAGAGTGTTAAATGATGAACGTATTATTTGTATGTATGGGAAACATCTGTCGATCACCTATGGCTGAGGCTATGTTAAGAAATGAATTAGATAAATTGGGACTTTCTGATCAAGTGACGGTTGATTCTGCTGGGACAAGTTCTGCACAAGAGGGTAATGGTGCCCACGAAGGGACTATCGCAAAATTAGTTGAACATAATATTCCAACTGATGGCCTCATTTCACGTCCAGTTAGTTATTTAGATTTCATCAACAGTGATTTAATTATTGCCATGGATGATATCAATGTTGAACGCCTTGAAAAAGGCGCACCAGCATCTAAGAAAAAAAATATTGTTAACTTTCTTTCTATCGTCCCTGGTAAAGAAAATGACTCCGTACCTGATCCTTGGATTACAGGCGACTTTGACGAAACATATGATTTAATTAGTCTTGGTATGCCTTACTGGGTTGCTAAAATTAAAGCTCAAGTTCAATAAAAAAAGGACCAACAATTTAATTGTTGGTCCTTTTTTGCTAAACATTATTATGAATCATTTTAAAATACGCTTGAACTGTTTTTGGTGCAGATTTATATGTCCATTTTTGTAGATACTTTCCCTGAACCATTAAACGTCCAGCACCAGTATCATCACAAGTAATTAAGGTAACTAGCGTTTTGCCCGGAACATCATCAATCACTTGAACATCTGTTGCTTTAATATATTTCATTTTTGATGTGGTATATTCATAAATATTTTTTGCATCCGTTAAATAGATTTTTTGCCCAATCTCCATTCGAACTAACGGACTAAATAATAAGTCTTTGCGAATCATATGATGTCCAGCAAGGGCATAATTGCCCTCGCCCATTTTCTCATCTTCTTTTAAAGTCCCAGCTGAAAGTGCTAGTGTATTGGTACTAACACCTTTAGCGATAGGTAAATTCAATGAGACGCTTGGAATACTAATTTCACCAAGCAAGACTAAACTTTTTTCATTCGCTTTAGCTTTCAAAACATCCGCAGTATTTAAACTTTTAACTTCACTAAAATCAAAAGATGCTTTTTTATTCTTATTTTTATCAACCAGTGCAGTATCAATATTAGGCTTGGTTTTACCAACCAAGAAATCTTTAATTTGTTCATTAAAAATTAACGAAAGACCTAACAATAATAACAATATTAATAATAGAGTCGTTAGCCGCTTCTTCCAACGACCTTTTTTAGCTTCTTTATTTTTTTTCATCATTACCCCACTTTTCCATTAACCATATTTTACCATATAACTTTTATTCTTGTTTAGTGTTATGATTGTAATTATCGAAACTATTTTTAGGAGGACTTTTTAATTTGTTGACTTCACTAAAATCGACATTTTTCCGTCCTAGACAACCTTGGGAACAAAATTTATTTGTATTATGGTTTGGTACATTCATGGCCGGCGTCGCATTTAGTTTAATCATGCCGTTCATGTCACTCTACATTGATACGTTAGGTGACTTCAGTAAAACCCAATTAAATTTTTATAGTGGTATTACCTACTCATCTACATTTTTAATTACCGCCATTGTTTCCCCACTATGGGGTCGTTTAGCTGATCGAAAAGGTCGTAAATTAATGATTCTAAGAGCTTCATTCGGAATGGCCATCGTCATTGGCTTAATGGGACTTGTCAGTAACGTTTATCAATTAATTGCGTTACGTTTATTACAAGGTGTTTTTTCTGGTTACATTAGTAACTCGCAAGCACTGATTGCAACAGAAACACCTAAGCGGCAAAGTGGTAAAGCACTTGGCATTTTAGTTACAGGTAGCGTGACCGGAACTTTATTCGGGCCACTTATCGGAGGCGCAATAGCTGGTATTTTCGGTTATCGAATCACGTTCTTCATTACAGCTATCATTTTATTCATTGTTTTCTTACTCAGTTATTTCTTTGTTCATGAACATTTCACGCCTATTGAAAAGGGTGACATGCAGACATCAAAAGAAATTTTCAAAGGTCTACATCATCCTAAATTAATTATTGGGATGTTCGTAACCACCTTAATCATTCAAGCGTCAAATTACTCAATCAGTCCTATTCTAAGTTTGTACGTTCGTGAGCTCCTTCACGACGTCGGAAACATCACGTTCATTAGTGGCTGTGTAGCTTCCATTCCAGGAATAGCGACATTGATTGCAGCCCCTCGCTTAGGTACTTTAGGCGATAAAATTGGTACAGAACGCATTTTAAAGATTGCATTAGTTGCTGCCATCTTTATTTTCATTCCAATGTCGTTAGTTACCAACGTTTGGCAGCTTGGTGGCTTACGTTTCCTTATTGGGATAACCGACGCCGCGATGCTACCCGCCGTTCAAACGATTTTAACGAAAAATACCCCTGCAGCATTTACAGGCCGTGTCTTCAGTTATAATCAGTCGTTCCAAGCCATGGGATCCGTTGTTGGTCCTATGATTGGGTCAACCGTTTCTGGTGTCTTTGATTACAAAGGTGTGTTCGTTTCAACTGCTATTTTGGTAGGTATCAACCTTATCTGGGTGATATATGTGACAAAAGGCATGTATATAAAGAAAGCAAAATAGGAACGCTCACAATCAAATGAGCGCTCCTATTTTTTTGCATAAAAAAAGGAACGAAACTTAATAGCTTCATCCCTTTTGAAATAGTTCTTATTTTGCAGCGTTTGCGTCTGTAAGACCATATTTCTTGTTGAAACGATCCACACGGCCATCGGCTTGTGTAAATTTTTGACGTCCAGTATAGAATGGATGTGAATCCGATGAAATTTCGACACGAATCAATGGGTATGATTTGCCATCTTCCATTTCAATTGTTTCTTCTGAATGTTTTGTTGAACCTGAGATAAATTTGTAACCTGAAGTAGTATCCATAAATACAACTTCATGGTAATCTGGATGGATTTCTTTTTTCATAAGTAAGTACTCTCCTTTGCCCTAATCCATCTGCTGGATTAGAGTTATTCTTTATATTACAACATGCACAAGCTTACCACGAATACGTTAATTTTACAATTAAATTTTATTTGCTTGCTTTTGTTAAACCCTTTAAAAATTCGACATTATTTTTAGTTTTCTTCATTTTTTGAATGACTCGTTCTGTGGCAGCAAGTGAATCACCAGACATTGTCTTTCTAATCTGCCATAGTTCCTCAATTGTTTTTTTAGGTAGAAGGAGTTCTTCCTTCCGTGTACTTGATTTTTTCAAATCAACGGCAGGGAAAATACGGCGTTCAGCAAGGTCTCTTGAAAGTTGCAATTCCATATTTCCAGTTCCTTTGAATTCTTCATAAATAACATCATCCATTCGACTACCCGTATCAACCAAAGCAGTCCCTAAAATTGTTAGACTTCCGCCTTCTTCAATGTTACGTGCTGCACCAAAGAATTTTTTAGGACGATAAAAGGCAGCTGGATCAATCCCACCTGACAATGTCCGTCCACTTGGCGGAATCGTTAAATTATAGGCCCTAGCCAATCGTGTAATTGAATCCATTAAAATAACAACATCTTGCTTATCTTCAACTAGTCGCATTGCACGTTCCAAAACCAATTCAGAAACACGCGCATGATTCTCAGGTTGTTGGTCAAATGTCGATGACACAACATCCCCTTTAATTGAACGTTCTAAGTCAGTCACTTCTTCAGGACGTTCATCAATCAATAACACAATTAATTTTACTTCAGGATGATTTTCAGTAATTCCTTGCGCAATTTCCTTAAGCAAAGTTGTTTTCCCTGCTTTAGGTGGTGCTACAATCATCCCTCGCTGTCCAAACCCAATGGGTGCAAATAAATCAGTCAACCGTGTTGATAAATTTTGGCTAGTTGTTTCTAATTTTAATTGTCGATCAGGATATAACGGCGTAAGCGCTGGAAAATGCGGACGTTCTTTGGCTTCTTCCGGATTCTTACCATTAACCGTATCCACATGCATCAGTCCATAATAACGTTCATTAGGCTTAGGTGGTCGGGCTTTCCCGCCAACTAAATCACCATTCCTCAAATTAAACCGATTGATTTGAGAAGCTGAAATATAAATATCTTCTTGTGATGGTCCATAGTTAATTGAACGCAAAAAGCCGAACCCATCCTGATTGGGAATGATGTCTAAGACACCTTCCATCAAAATAAAGCCTTGTTTCTTTGCTTGTGTTCTTAAAATTGCCAAAGACAATTCTTTTTTATTCATTTGGCTATAATATTTTATTTTATACTCTTGTGCATAACCATAAATTTCTTTAAGCGTTTTATCTTTTAATTCATCCATTGTTAAAAAATCGCTCATTTGATCACCTAATCTTCATCGATAATTTCAACATCAGCAGATAAGTTTGTCATTTTTTGGACAACACAATCATACCCACGCAAAATATTCTCAGCTTTCTCAATTATGGTTGTTCCATTAGTCATCAGCGCAACTTCTAATAATGCGGCACCAGCCCGAATTTCATCAGCGTAAACCGTTTGACCGGTTAGTTCAGTTGATTGGTTAATTCGAATAATGCCCTCTTTTGATTCAATTTTAACGCCCATTCGTTGCATTTCGGGAATGTGCTTAACGCGTTCAGGATAGAGCGTGTCAATGATGCGACTTTCTCCTGCTGCTTTAAGCATCACTGCAGTAATAGGTTGTTGTAAATCAGTTGCAAAACCAGGATAAGGTGAGGTTGTCACTTCAATTGGCACAATCTTATCGCCACCAGGAACAAAAATACTATCTTCATTGACTGTAAAAGTAACACCCATTTCACTGAGTTTAGCTAAAAATGAATCTAAATGTTCAGTGATGACATTTTTAACCAATACGCCTTCACCCATTGCAGCTGCCAATGATAAATAAGTGCCCGCTTCGATACGATCTGGAATAATCGTATGCGTATTAACGGCCTTCAAACTATCAACACCTTGAATTCTAATTTCACCGGTACCCGCACCACGAATATGTGCACCCATGTTATTTAAGAACGTCGCAATATCTATAATTTCAGGTTCTTTGGCAGCATTTTCAATAACGGTTGTTCCTTTTGCACGAACAGCGGCCAATAAAATATTGATTGTTGCCCCCACTGAAACAAGGTCCATAAAAATACGGGCACCCTTTAATCCTTCAGGGCCACTCGTGATAATGACGGCATCATCTTCTTCAATCACTTCAGCTCCAAGCGCTTTAAATCCCTTAATGTGTTGATCAATCGGACGTGGCCCAATATTATCACCACCAGGAAATCCGACAACTGCACGACCAAATCGACCTAATAAGGCACCCATAAAGTAATAAGAAGCTCTTAAACTTTTAATTGCACCACCAGGTAATGGTTCGTCTTTAATCATTGTTGGATCTACCATTAAGTTGCCTGCATTAAATTCAGATTTAACATTCATTTGATCTAATATTTTCATTAAGTTATGCACATCTAAAATATCGGGGACACTGTCAAAATGCACAGGTGTATCCGCAAGAATAGCTGCAGGAATCAATGCAACCGTGCTATTCTTTGCGCCACCGATTATTACTTCGCCGGACAGTTTTTTACCGCCTCGAATAATCATCTTTTTCATTTATTATTTCCTCACTTAAAATACTCTCACAAATTAATTATAACTATAATTAATAATAAAGAAAAAGCTTGCGAAATACAATACATATTCATCACTTTATCCAAATAATCAATCTTACATTACTATTTTAGTAAACGTGCCATGTCTTCTGGAAGTTCTGACTCAAAAGCTAATTTTTTACCAGTAAATGGATCTTCAAAACTTAACTTAGCTGCATGCAAGGCTTGTCTTTCAATGCCTTTGTCCATAGGGCCGTCATATAAAGCATCCCCCACCAAAGCATGGTGAATAAAATCAAAATGAACACGAATCTGGTGCGTCCGTCCCGTCACTAATTTTACATCAACTAATGTGTACTCTGGGAATCTCGTCACAACTTTATAGGTTGTTTCTGATGGTTTCCCTTCAGCCATAACAGAACGACGAATTTCGCCTTCCTTTTTACCGATTGGTTCTTTAATGTCGCCTTGATCACTTTTAACATTACCTGTAACAATTGCCAAGTATGATTTTTCTAACTGACCATTGCTCAACTGAGTCGCAATTAAGCTGTGAGCAAAACCATGTTTAGCTAATAAAACTAATCCGCTTGTAAAGCGGTCTAAACGCGTAATGACATGTGGCACCAAGCTACTTGAGCCCGTTGCAATCAAATGGCCCTTAACTCGGTTAACTAATGTTGTGTCTTCATTTGATGGACCTGGCACAGTTACCATCCCAGCCGGTTTATCAATAACTAACCAGTTTTCATCTTCAAAAACAATCGTTAGTGGCTCATTACTTGTATGAATAACATCATTGTTGGGTTCTTCTGGTAACGTCAACACAACTTCATCACCATCAATCAGTTGATAATCCCAATATTCATTCTTTTGATTAACGCGCACTTGGCCTTCGCCTTGTTTAATTCTAGCGATTAATCGTTTACTAACGCCAACCTCAATTAAAAATTTTTTTAAACTAATTGTACCTTCACCATTATTTGTCAGCGTAAATTGCATGTTGTCATCCTTCATTTCTCGTCATAGCGTTTATTCTCTATCTTATCATACTTAGCAGCACATAAAAAAAGGTGATTATAATCGTTAAATTATAATCGCCTTTTTATTTTGTAATAAATAATTGTTTTACCACTTTTCGACACTGTGTAACAACGTTCCAAAAAGAAATCCCCCACGAATATCTCTTATTAATACTCTATGTTATATATTATACCGAAAATACCGTGGGTTGTACTATCAAAAAAAAACATACCATCATTTTTAATGATTGTGCTTTCTAGTCATGTCTAATAATTTTTTTTCAATCTCCAATGTATCACTGTCCCGACCTAATGCTGTAATCACATACTTATCAAGTGCATTATTTTTATAGCTTTTATCCATAAAATTAGTCACAACCATATCGTATTGATGCATAGAGTCATAAGTGCTTACATTAACGCGTAAATTAACGTTCAAATTCTGACTGGTATTTCTAACAAATAACTCTTTAATTCGTTCATTCGCATTTAAATCAATACCAACCGTTAACATTCTTTCTTTTTCGAGTAATTTGGCACTAAAGATTTCAACAATTTCTTCAATAAATTCCTGACGGTAACGTCGATAAAAATCAGACCACTTTTTATCTAATTCTACGTTATCAATCAATTCATCCATAGCTGTTTCAACACGGTGTCGAACCAAATCATTAGAATATTTTTTCCGGAAACTATTCATCATATAGGTTCCTACCGTATCCATGATGCCCCGAAAACAAAATGCTTCGGTACAGAGTGGGTATAATGATTCACTAACGTCTCCACCAATAATTTTAATATCTAATTTAGATTCAAGGCCTTGTTCTAAATATTCAACAACTTGTTGAAGTTCCGTATTATTCGCACGGTTAACTGCAATGAAATCACGAGATAGGTATGCACTTGAAGGAATTGGAATAAACGCCGTCGTCCAAGCGTAGAACGCCGCACTCTCAAAATAAATATCAATTTTATTGGTAAATTGTGCATAAATATCAGTCATTTTTTCTTCTACTTGATCAAATAATGGATTATTTATAATCATGTTTGCTAAAACTTCAGGCACTGTCAGATTATCTTGCGGCTTACTTGTCATTCGATGGACGCTGACTTTCACCCAGATTTTTGCTCTCATCAAATTACCATCATTCGCATTAAAATCAAAATAGTCTTCAAACATTTTGATAAAATCAAGAATAACGCCTGCTTCTGCTGCGTCATCATATTTAAAATCAGTTGCTAAAAACAACGAATAATAAAAGAATCTAATTTGCATTTCAGCGCCAACTATCTCACCATGTGCGATTTGAATATCAAACTCAGACAATAAATTATTTAATTGTTTAATTCGTCTAAAGATAGAAGATTCACTAACATTTAAACTCAGACTTAAACGTTCAACACTATTACTTTCATTATGATAAAAAGCCATCAGGATTTGGTAATTAATTGATTTTTTAACGTACCGATAAACAGCCTCGTAAAAATTCATTTTACCTCTACCCACAAATTGAACACTATTCTTTTTTATAATCATAAATGCTTCGTCGCCTGAATTGAATTCATTATCTAATTGTTGCAACGCGAATCGTAGCGCTGTATCCGAGACATTTAATTGGTCACAAATTGCTTTTCTTGATAAACCACGTTCATTTAACGATAACAATTCAATAATTTCACATATTAAAAGCTCTTGTCGATCTAATATATCTTTTTTGTACATTTATGCCTCCGAGAATTTTCCAGCAATATTAACATGTCAGCTTTTAGTTAGAATAACATACCTCTTATTTTAACATAAAACCCCCAACATAGAATTTCCCCTTTTATCCCCAAGAATTAATCTTAATCCATTAGAATAGCTTAACAAACATAATTTTATTTGTCACTGAATTATTAAATTAAGATTAAAAAATTTATCTTAATTTAATAATTCATTCTTTAAATGCCTTTTTCAATTAATTGCCACATTTGCTCAAAACGTGCTTGATAATTAGGTGAATTCCACGTTTCCTTGAAGTTAGGTAACATAAAAACAGAGAATGCCGCAAGAATGGTTTCCGCTCTTTCCAAATGAGCATCATGATAATCCATCAGCTCATCAATCATTTCCAAGATATCAAAAAGAACCTCTCGAAGAACTAGCGGATTTGAATCTACATAGCGTGTGTTTATTTCAAACATATGCGGATTTTCATTAAATGCTGTCTTTTTAGCATTTGTAAAAGCCCATAACTTGTCATGTAAGACTTGTTTCTTATCCATTCCAGTTTCGATATCAAGCGTCATTTGACTTAAAATAGTTCGTTTAAACCAAGCTTTTGCCACAGCTACCAACAAGTCTTCCTTATTATTAAAATGTTTATATAAGGCACTATGAGAAACACTCAGTGCATCTGCAATTTGTGTCAATTTAATTTCTGATGTATCCATTTGTGCCACTAAAAGTTCAGTCATATTCACAATCATGTCATTGGTTAATTTAGCCATTTGAACTACCTCCATTATGTTTTTATTATATCCTAACATAGCCATAAGTTACATTAATTGATTTTTGTTACTTATTATTTTATACTCAGTTTATTAAAATAGACAAAGGAGACGAATAATTATGAAAGCCGCTCAAATCAACCAATATTCAAAAGAAATAAAAGCAGAAGTGACTAACATCCCAGTTCCAACTATTAACGAAAACGAAGTCTTAATTAAAGTTAAAACAGCTGCCGTTAACCCATTAGAACTACTCATTATGACAGGTAGCGTCAAATTAATTCAAGCTTATAAATTCCCCTTAACAATCGGTAATGAATTAACTGGAACTATCGAATCAGTGGGCGCAAATGTTACTAATTTTAAACCCGGGGATGCCGTTTATTCACGACTTCCACTTGAAAAAATTGGCGCAATCGCTGAATATGCTGCAGTAGCTTCTAACGCAATTGCACCATTACCCACAAATCTTGATTTTGATCACGGTGCAGCTGCGCCACTAACCGGTCTTACGGCTTACCAAGGATTGCATGAAGAATTAGACGCACAACCTGGTGAAACACTTTTCATCCCTGGTGGCTCTGGTTCATTTGGTCAAATGGCAATTCCAATTGCTAAAGCAGCCGGCTTAACCGTTATCGTCAGTGGTGGCTCACGTTCAAAAGAAGCAACATTAGCAATCGGTGCCGATCAATACTTAGATTATAAAACAGAAGATTACTGGAAAGTTCTATCAAATGTCGATTATGTTATCGATACACTTGGTCCAAATGAGTTCGAACACGAATTAGCAATCATTAAACCAGGTGGCCGTTTATTATCACTTGTATCCGGACCTAACAAGAGATTTGCCGTTGACCGCCACTTACCTTACTGGAAACAATTATTATTCACACTAGCTGGTGCTAAATTGGATCGATTAGCAAAGGCAAAAGACGTCGAATATCACTTCATCTTTGTCCGCTCAGATGCTGAACAATTAAGAGAATTGACAAAAATTATTGAAACAAATAACATCGTCCCACAAGTTAACCCAACAGTTTTCTCAATTGATGCTATCAATGAAGCGTTACAACTCGTTTCATCAGGTCATCCTACCGGCAAAGTATTAATTAAATTTTAACTTAAAATTATAGAATGGAGATTGATTCATTATGACTAATTATTCATATATTGATGCGCCAAACCTATCCGTAACGGCACAAGATGGCACGACATTTGCTTATCGAGAAATGGGCGAAAAAACAGGTATTCCCGTTGTCCTATTAACTCATTTATCAGCAAACTTAGATAACTGGGATCCTCGTTTAATGGATTCATTAGCTAAGAAACACTGGCTAGTTGCCTTTGACAATAAAGGTGTGGGTCTATCTAGTGGGAAAGTCCCTGATACCATTCAAGAAATGGCAACGGATGCTCTCACATTTATCCATGCGATGGGCTTCTCAAAAGTTGATATCTTATCACTTTCAATGGGTGGCATGGTTGCTCAAGAATTAGTTGCACAAGAACCTGGATTAGTTAGAAAATTAGCCTTAACCGGCACAGGTCCTCGTGGTGGAAAAGGTATCGATCAAGTCAGCAAGCTAACAAATATCGATATATTGCACGGATTAGTAACCTTTAAAGATAGTAAAACTTATCTTTTCTTCACACGTACAAAAAACGGTAAAATGGCTGCTAAAACTTTCTTAAAACAACTTAAATTACGTAAAGTTGATCGCGATAAATCAATTAGTATTTCTGCCTACCTTCCACAGTTAAAAGCAATTAACCGTTGGGGCAAAGAGGCTCCAGCTGATTTATCTCAAATTACACAACCAACGTTAATCGCAAATGGTGATAATGATCGAATGGTTCCAACACCTAATTCATACGACTTAGCTGCGCGTATTCCTGGCAGCAAATTAGTTATTTATAAAGATGCTGGTCACGTTGGTATCTTCCAACATTATGCTGAATTCAGTGACACACTAACTGCATTCTTAGAAAAATAGTTGTCCCCTATCCTTATTGTAGAAACTAAAAAAAGAGTACCGGAATTGGCTTTTAATCGCCAATTTCGATACTCTTTTTTAGTTTTAAACTTGTTCCATAAATTTAACGAAGGCTTGTTGTCCGTGGTCATCTTGCTTATAGACCCCAGCATCTTCAAGTACTCGCATGAAGACTTTCCCAACTTCATTTTTCACAAGCGCGTTGACTGTCTCTTTAGAGATTGTCCCGTTATCTCGCTTAATCTTATCAGCCCAAGTTTGATGATAAGCTGCTATTGTATTCGGTTGATCAATCAAATAATTCTCAACCTCTGCCATTTCAGTTTTCAAACGGGGTGGTAAGATGGCTAATCCCATGACTTCAATGAGCCCAATGTTTTCTTTTTTGATATGTTGAACATCAGCATGTGGATGATAAATCCCATCTGGAAATTCAGCAGAAGTTTGATTATCACGTAACACTAAATCTAATTCATAGCGCCCATCATGCATTCGAGCAATTGGCGTTACCGTGTGATGTGGTGTGCCATCAGCGTCTTTCGCTAAAATTTGGGCATCAGCATCACTGTAATCTTGCCATGACGTCAAAATCTTGGCTGCTAAATCAACTAATCGTTCTGAGTCTTCACCGTTCAATCGAATAACGGACATTGGCCATTTCACAATTCCCGCTTGAATATCATCAAACCCGACAAAATGCATTTCTTGACTGATTGGTGCTTTAGCCATTGGAAAATCATGACGACCACCTTGATAATGTTCATGCGTTAAAATTGACCCACCAACAATCGGTAAATCAGCGTTACTCCCAGCAAAGTAGCCTGGAAATTGCTTTACAATTTGTAGTAAATCTTCGAATGTTTTTTTATTAATGACCATAGGTTCATGCTTTTCATCCAAGAAAATTGAATGTTCATTGAAATAAGCATATGGCGAATATTGGAAACCCCATGTTGCTTCGCCCAAATTAAATCGGATAATACGATGGTTGCGACGAGCTGGAAAATCTAAACGTCCAGCATAACCTTCGTTTTCCATACATAATTGGCATTTAGGATAACCCGTTTGTTTCATTGTTTTAGCTAGCGCAATTTGTTTTGGATCCTTCTCAGGTTTAGATAAATTAATGGTAATCTCTAAATCACCATAATTAGTTGGCACCTGATAAGCAATATTTTTCGCAATTGCGGCAACCTTAATATAGTCGTTAGCTTGACTCAATTCATAAAAATAAGCTAATGCGCGCTCTGGATTTTTGGCGTACAAATCCCAAAATCTTTTATTAACATGACTTGGAAGCGGCGTAACTAAATCCATTAATTTAGCACCCAAAATATCTTGTTCTGCGACTAAATCATTAATTTTTTCAGTCTTAACTGCTAAATCAAGTAAGGCATCTTTAGCAGCAATCACCGTATTGTCAACTGGTTCAGAAACTTTCATCTCTGACTCGCCAACCAAGTCTAAAACAACGTTCACTAAATAATTTTTATCATCTGTCGAATAAGTTGTTGGATCAAATTGAATGACTTTATCGACAAACTTGGCAATTAATTGATTAGAATCCATATTTTTCCCTCTATCTCTTTATGCTTAATCTAATTTTTTGGCGCCATCAGAAATTTCTGCTAAATAGAAACTTGGTGCATACCCAATTTTTTCTTCGTAAATTTTACCAACTTCTTTTTCAAATGCGTCAACTTGATCTTTAGCAACGATGGCAATCGCACATCCACCAAATCCAGCACCAGTCATTCGTGCACCAAGTACCCCAGGTTGTTTCCAAGCTGCATGAGCAAGTGTATCCAATTCAATCCCAGTTACTTCATAATCAAATTGTAATGACACATGTGATGCGTTGACTAACTTACCAAAACGAACTAAATCTTCATCTTTCAAAGCTTCTTGAGCCATGATTGTTCGTTGATTTTCTGAAACCGCATGACGTGCACGTTTTAAGAGATTTTCTTTTTGAATTAAGTAAGTTTGTAAATCGAAACTTGCATTATCTAAATCACCTAATGACTTAATATCGTTTTTCTCTTGTAATAATGCTAATGCTGCTTCACATTCACTACGACGTTCGTTATATTTAGAGTCTGCCAATTCACGACGTTTATTCGTATTCATAATAATAATAACATTATCTTTTAAATCAATTGGCACTAACTCATAATCAAGCGTATTCGTATCTAACAGGATCGCATGATTTGCTTTACTCATACCAACAGCAAATTGATCCATAATTCCTGAATTGACACCAATAAATTTATTTTCTACCATCATCCCTGTTTTAACAAGGTCTACACGGTCAATCTCTAAGTTAAATTGATCTTCTAAAATAACCCCCATCAACAATTCAATTGATGCAGATGATGATAAGCCAGCACCATTAGGAATATTACCTTCAAGGCAAATATCTAGACCCTTATCAATCACATAGCCTTGTTCTTGCAAATAAACAATCATCCCTTTTGGATAATTTGCCCAATTATGTTCTTTTTGGTATGATAAATCACTTAAATCAAATGAGACAACACCATCATCTTTAAAATTATTAGACATGATATTAATGGTTGTATCGTCACGTTTTGTTGCAACTGCATATGTTCCCAAAGTAATTGCTGTTGGAAAGACATGTCCACCATTGTAATCTGTATGTTCACCAATTAAATTAATCCGACCTGGTGAGAAGTAACTTGCATTTGCATCGACACCATAGACATCTTTAAATTCACTCTTTAAATTATTAATATTCATTATATTTTTCCTCCAATTTATTAACCGCTTTCATTTTACTAAATATTTACTAAAATTACAATCTTTTTACGTTATTCTTTTTTATTATGTTAAACTAATAAGCATAATCACCTATTTAGGAGGCAATTATGGCAACACTTAAAGACATTGCACAGCTCGCTAAAGTTTCCAATGCAACGGTTTCTCGTGTGTTAAATTACGATCAAACATTATCCGTTGGTAATGAAACACGTAAACGCATTTTCGAGGCAGCTGAACGGTTAAATTACTCAAAAAATAAAAAAAAATCACATACAGCCCAAGGTAAAATTGCTATTATTGAATGGTATACCGAAAAAGAAGAACTAGATGATTTATACTATCTTTCTATTCGAATTGGGATTGAACGTAAATTACTTGAGCTCGGTTATGAAATTACACGCTTTTTTCAAAATGATCAATTTGATTCACTAACTGACGCACTTGGCGCCATCATTATTGGTAAATACAGTCCTGCTCAAATTAATGAACTCAAACAAATGAATTCAAACTTAGTTTTTGTTGATATGAATACACTAGACGCTGGTATTAGTTGCGTTATGACTGATTTCAAAACGCCTGTTAAAGCCGTTATTGACCATTTCAACGCACAAGGTCTAACAAAAATCGGGATGATTACAGGGGAAGAAAGTACGTTTGACGCTGTTAATCTAGGCCCTGATTCTCGCTTCACTCATTTTAAAACGTACTTAGAAAGTGCTCATAATTATCATCCTGAATGGGTTTACACGGGCGATTTCACACCAGAATCCGGTTACCAATTAGCTTTAAAATTATTAGCTGAACAATCAGACAGTCTGCCAAACGCCTTATTCATCGCCAACGATGCAATGGCTGTTGGTGCCCTACGTGCCTTGAATGAATCTACAATTAAAGTCCCTGAGCAACTGAGTTTAATTAGTTTTAATGATACCTCGATTGCTGAATACACCTTCCCAACACTCAGTTCCGTCAAAGTATATACCGAACAAATGGGAAAATCTGCTGCAGAATTATTAATCAATCAACTGGCAATGACTGATATTATCCCTCAGGTCATTACGATTGGGACAACCTTAACGCTTAGAAATAGTTCTAAATAAAAATAGGCCATTTCAGAAATAAATTCTGAGATGGCCTATTTTTGCTCTCTTTTAACTGTTGTTTGTGAACACTACAATGTCTAGAACTATTAGAACTATTGAATGAAAGAGTTGGGCTCGCTATATTTAATAAAATAGAATTATTAAGTATGATACAATGCACAAGAAGCGGTTACATAGTTTTTAAATAAGGTCTAAATTAGTATTAAAAATTAAAAGAAGGTGACAATATTGACTAAATTAGCAGCTTTAAATTTAGGAGTACGATTTCTTATAGAGGTAATGACTTTTATTATTATAGTATGTGTTGGCTTTTCTGAATTTAGTATGCCTTTTAATATTTTATTAGGTATAGTTTTACCATTAATATTTGTTGTTTTATGGGCATTTTTTGTTGCCCCAAAATCTTCATATAAATCAAATATAATTGTTAGACTTATAATTGAGTTAGTTATTTTTTCGACAACTACGATATTAATCTACCAAACTGTTTCTATAAAATTAGGAATAATCTATTGTATTTTAGTTCTTATAAACGATATAGCATTTCATCTTTATGATATTAATAATGTATATTTCAATTAAATATTTCTGATTTCCTAGTAATAATGAATTAGTGTTTAGATAACTAAGCATATTTATCTAGACGCAATTATGCTATAAAATAACCGTTATTGGTGACAGACTACTCTGTTCCAATAACGGTTTATTTAGACCTATTTATTTACCTATTTTTATTACGACCAATTAACCAGGCTATCAATCCAACGACAACCATGATTAAACTACCCATTAGCATTGTATTGAATGTCGCACTAATATAGTTATTCACAATATCAGTAAAGACTGATGCTCGATCAGAAACGAGCCCAATCAAGCCACTATATAAAGCAATTGCTGCTCCAATTGCAACTAAGATACCACTCCAAATTGCGCTAGATCCCACATATTTAAGAGGAATAAAGAACGCACGATTAATAACTAATAAAAGTAACACGAAAATAACTGACGCAATTAAACTATCTAAAAAGAATGTTTGAACCGTTGCTTTCGTAGAACTAAACATTGCGGAAACCTTTGATAGATAGGGTGTTTGAATTTGATTCGTTAAATACCGACTGAGATTACTTTTAAATACAGCAATAAGATTAGTGGCTTCTGCCTTAGCCGTTAGATTTGATGTATCTGTTTTTTTCATAACGTTACTAGCAACTTGTTGCGTAATCTCATTTGCATTAATGATTGTTTTTTTACCCGCATAAACATTGCTAATACTTGTTTTTGCGATATCTTTAGCCTGTTGATCCGTTAACGCATTTTTCACAGTTGACGCTGGTATATTATTGTAAGCTGCGATATTTGAAATTTCATCATTCATCTCTGTTGCCACAAGTGAAACATTGGCATCCGTTAAAACTTTATCCTCCGTATATTTTTGATTCAAAACTGTCATTTTCAAGACACTTGTCACAAACAAAATGATAAGACTAAGACTTAAGAAAAACGATAACCAACTATTAAGACCTCTGTGATTGTCTCGACGATTAGTTCCGTTATTTTGACTTTGGAATTCTTCCCGCATTTTTATATCCCCTTTGATAAATTCTGATGTTTTAATAATTACTTTAGTAAATCCAATTATACTCGACGTAATTGAATAATAATAGGCTATAAAAATAAAGCCTCTCATAACCTTTTGGCTACAAAATGCTTTAAATTAAAGTAAGTAGTAATTTATTATAATTTAGATCCATTTGATTTTATTACATCATGATACCAATCAAATGATTTCTTTTTCGTCCGTTTTAACGTTCCTTGATTAAAATCATCTAAATCTACATAAATGAAACCATATCTTTTACTCATTTGCGACGTTGAAGCGCTAACTAAATCAATACATCCCCATGAGGTATATCCTCTAACATCAACCCCATCTTCAATGGCATCGGAAATAGCTTGAAAATGGTTACGAAAATATTCAATTCGATAATCATCTTGAACTGAACCATCCACTTCAACTTTATCATTATATCCTAATCCATTTTCAACAATCCATAATGGTTTATTGTACCTATCATATAAATCAATTAATGATATTTGTAACCCTTTAGGATCAACTTGCCAACCCCAATCTGTAATAGGTAAATAAGGGTTTTTCACACCTGTTGTTAAATTACCGCCCACTTTTTCTCTTTGATCAGCCTCTGAACTTTGAACTATTGACATATAATAACTGAATGAAATAAAATCAACTGTATTTTCTTCCAACACTTTTAAATCATTCAAGCCCATCTTAATATCAAAATAATTATCTTTCCAATATTTAAGAATAAATATTGGATAAATTCCTTTTACTTGTACGTCAGTGAAGAAAAAATTCATTCGATTATCTTTCTGTGCTAAATAGATATCTTCTGGCTTACACGTTTCGGGATACGTCATCGTTTTGGTTACCATACAACCTAATTCACTAGTTGGATAATTTTCTTTTAGGTACCTAGTAATTAAAGCACTTGCTAAAAACTGATGATGCAGAGATTGATAAATTGCTTCTTCAGCTTTTATTTTACTTGAATAATTTTCTTCAATAATACCGACAGTTGTGAACGCATGTCTGAATGCACTATCAATTTCGTTAAAACTCAACCAGTAACGAACAGTATGACTAAACCGATTAATACAGACCTTCGAGTAATGAACAAAAAATTCCACTAATCGTCGGTTTGCCCAGCCGCCATACTCTTCAACTAGATGCAATGGCATCTCATAATGAGATAGTGTCACAATAGGCTCAATGTTGTATTTTTTTAACGTAGCAAATACCTTATCATAATAAGCCAATCCAAGTTCATTAGGTTCTTCCTCATCACCATTTGGAAAGATTCGTGACCACGCTATCGATAATCGATAGCATTTAAAACCCATTTCTGCAAATAAAGCAATATCTTCTTCAAAATGATGATAAAAATCAATTCCATGCCTTTTAGGATACAATTGTTCATCATCAGTATTTCTTGCCGCAATAACATCTTCTGGATAAGTATGCCATTGTGACACATAATCTGCTTTATCAACATTTGGCTTAAATTTAGCTACATCTGCTACACTCATTCCTTTTCCATCAATATTCCAAGCACCCTCTACTTGATTAGCAGCTGTTGCGCCACCCCACATAAAGCCTTCTGGAAATTTACTCATAGCAATCCCTCCTAGTTTGTAGCAACTACATTATCGTCACTAATGGTTATATCAGATACTCTGTTACTATTTGTGACGATAACCATAATTGTTGGATCATAACCATTTTCTTTCAGTGCCTCCAAATCAAACGTCGTCAATAAGTCCCCTGCATTAATCTTTTGACCATCTTGGACCTTTGATTCGAAATATTTACCATTCAAATTAACAGTATCAATTCCAATATGGACAAGAATTTCTGCTCCGTTGTCACCAACTATTCCTATTGCATGTTTTGTCGGAAAAACTGAAATAATTTCTCCACTAATTGGACTGTAAACATTACCTTCTGTTGGTTCGACAGCAAATCCATCTCCTAATGCTCCGCTTGCAAAAGTTGCATCATTAACATTCATTAAATCAATAATCTTTCCTTTAGCTGGTGAATGTAATTCAACTGGCTTCTTTTCAATTTTATCTTCAGTTACTACGACTTCATCTTTATATCCAAATAAATAAGTCAAAATACATGAAGTTATCATAGCTAAGAAATAACAAGCTACTAACCAAGCAAATCCTTTACCAATATAAATTGGGAACGATAGGACACTTCTTGTGGCTACAGATACTGCAGCGGAACCTGCAGCTCCTGCAACTCCTCCAAAAACTGCTCCGGTTAAACAAGCAATGATGAATGGCTTTTTATATTTTAATGTAACCCCGTAAACTGCTGGCTCTGTAATTCCAAACAGAGCACTTATAAACGAAGATAAGCTCAATGACTTTAATTTTGTATCTTTTGTCTTTAAAAATACTGCGAATACGGCTCCTGCTTGAGCAGCAACAGCTGTCATACATCCGGGTCCCAAAGTATCTCGACCATAAAAAGAAATATTATTTGTCATAACAGGTACGAGTCCCCAATGTAGCCCAAAGATAACTAATACTTGCCATAATCCACCAATTGCGGCTCCTGAAAGAATTGGACTAAAATTATAAATAGCCGAGTAGCCACTAGCAATTAATTGACTTGCATAATCGGCAATTGGCCCAACTACCATTAATGTCAAAGGAACCATAATAATCAAACTAAAAAATGGCGTTAATAAATTTACAACACTCTCATGTAAATGTCTTCGAATAAATCTCTCCAAATATGACAGTACCCAAACTGCTAAAATTGCCGGAATTACTGTACTTGTGTATTTTGCTAAAATTACTGGAATACCTACAAAATCTAGACTCATTTTATCTGTATAGGCAGCAACAATTGTTGGATAAATTAAAGAGGCACCTAACGTCATTGCAATAAACGGATCTGTTTTGAATTTCTTAGCAGCTGTATAAGCTAAGAATACTGGTAGAAAATAAAAGAAGGTATCTGCTGCCGCATTTAGTACGATATACGTCCCAGACTTATCTGTTAAGACCCCTAAACTTGTTAGCAGTACTAACACACCTTTAATTAATCCACTACCTGCTAACACACCAAGAGTTGGAGCAAAGACACCAGCAATCATATCTAAAAATGAATTTAGTAGTCCTTGTTTCTTTTTAGGTTCATCGTTTCGTTGATCTGAGTTCCCTAAACTTGAATTATCAACCATTGCTTCATAAACATTATTAACATTATTTCCAATAACAACTTGGAACATCCCTCCAGACTCTACAACTGTAATAACACCCTCTAATGCTTCGATACCGTCTTTATTCGCTAACTTATCATCTTTAAGAGTAAAACGTAACCGCGTAGCACAATGATAAACATTGTCTACATTAGCTTCTCCCCCGACACCTTTAAGAATTGATGCTGAAATTTTTTTATTATCCATTATACGATCTCCTTTTTGTTAGAAAATTAATAAAAAGAATGCGCTTTCTTTATGTATTAAGTATATGTTCTGCACATATCGAAAACAATTCAATTGATATCTCTTCTACAAGGTAGATTTATTGAATAATTAATCAAAAATATTCTTATTTTTTATTTTAAAATTTCTACAATACAATAAAAAAATAACAAGCTATTATTTTGAGTAGTATCATATTCAGCATAAATAATTCTTTTAATCTTTTTTTGATGATAATTAATATATTCATGTAAATTAAATTGTAAAATTTTGGTTGTCGCTTTTTCTTCAACTAAACATATTAATAGCGTTTCATCGCCTATTAATTGAGTTGTTGTCTCTTTAATTTTTGGTAACAAATCTTGATAATTACTAATTTTTTTATATACTTCTATTTTATTGTCATCAACAAAATACTTATCCAAAAGTTGCTTTTTTTTATACTCTCTTAATATTTGAATTCTCTCTACCAATAAATTAGAAAGATTATCCATTTCATTTTCGTCCAACACACTACTTAAAAATATAAATCGTGAATTTTCAAAAATAATTTCTTGCTCTGTTGTTAAAATAACGTCATAATCATCTATATTTTCTGATTGAATTTCATAAAGATAAACCGGTTCTATATTAAATTTTTGCCCTTGATGACCCAAAAGTTCATTAATTTGTACATTTAATGTATTTAAAATGCTAAACGGTTGATTACTAATAATTAACCCTGTCACAGCTTTTTTATATTGTTCTAAAGCTGCTGCTAAATATAAAACGAGATACGCTGTTTCTGCATTATTAGGTTTAATCATAAAATAAGTTGGAAAATATTTTTTTATCAAATGTGTTTCTAATGGATAATTTTGCGCCGTTTTCTTTGCAAAATGATTCATTGCATTATGCCCAGAAGCAATTCTAATTTTCATCTGTTTAATATGAGAAACCAAAAATTCAGATTCTTGAAATAAACTATTAGTTGGTAAATTTAATGTTGAAATTATTTTTTGTTCAAATAATCGAAGTTCAGAATCAATTTGTTCATTTGTATCACCATCACCATAAAGATAGTTGAAGTCCAATAATCGATTTGCTAATGCTTTTTTTTCTAAGCTATCAAAAGATATATCTACTTCATCTTCCATCGCATGAACCAAATAGGTCACAAGAGGTAGATTTTCTGACATCTTAATTTCTTCCGTAATTTTCCATCCAGCGTCTTGCCGTACAATACTGATAATAATGTATCTATTAATTCTCTTAAAATCTTCTCCTGAAACAACATATTTATATCGAATCAAGGTCTCTCTAACAACTTTTTTAATAATTGGAACTAGCTTTATATATAACTGCACTTCATTTTTTTCTAAATGGGCTTCTTCCATAACTTTCTCTGTTCCTACCATTGAGCCAAAAATTCGTTTCATATTTTCTGTAGCAATCATTTTTAACCCATCATTACCAGAAATATCAATACTAATTTCAGAATTCCGGGCCATCCATCTTTGAATTGTTTTTATCTCAATTGAAACTGCAGTCTTAGATAAGAAAAAAATATCAGCTACATATTGCATACTGACATATGCTTTTTGAAACAGTAAAAATATAATAATTGCAGACGCTCTAGCATTCATACTGGAATAACTTTCATATGTTTTAACTTCTTCAATAATATATTTTTTAAAATCATCAGAAATAGATTCGATTCGGTACCCAGTCCTTTTATTGCTTTGAAGAACAACGTATTTTTCAAACTCATTAGTTAATATTTTCATTTCAAATTGAATTGTTTTCTTACTAGTTCCAATATTTTTAGCAATCTTTTCACTAGTTAACCAACCATGTTCATTTACTAATTGCGTCACAATTTGAATTTGCCGTTTACTCATTTCCATAATGTTACCTCCACATTAACCACAGTGTGCTCATTATAACAATAACGACTTGTAATTAAAAAGCCTCTCAATTTTATCTTATAACAAAGTACAAAGTTAAAATTAAGAGACCTATTTATATATTTATTTCAATTTCAGTACCATTAGATGCAATAACTTGCTTGTAATAATTGAAACTATCTTTCTTTTGTCGATGTAAGTCACCCGTTCCATCATTATGTCGATCTACGTAAATGAAACCATAACGCTTCTTCATCTCACCTGTTCCAGCTGACACAATATCAATAGGTCCCCACCACAAGTATCCTAACAAAATACAGCCATCTTTTATCGCCTCTGCCATTTCTCGAACATGCATTTGCAAATAACGACATCTTTCAACATCACTAATTTCATTATTATTATCTGGTGTTTCTGCAAGTCCTAACCCATTTTCAACAATAAACAAAGGTAATTCATAACGATCAGTTAGTTCATTCATAACAAATCTTAGTCCCTTTGGATCGATAGGCCAGCTCCATGGTTCCGGCGATTTTTCTTTTAAAAATGGATTGTCGAATCCATTCGCACCACCAGTATCAACGCGCATTTTTGCTGACTTATCGTAAACTGCACTTCTGTAATAACTAAACGCAATATAATTTGCGGTATTCTCTTTTAAAAGGTCAAGATCACCTGCCAAGATTTCTGGAGCCACATCTTCTTCATCCCAAATTCTATGAATATAACTTGGGTAATGCCCTCTACACATAACATCAGTAAAAAACCAAGATTTCCTACGAAATTCCATTGTGCCAAAAACATTTTCTGGATCTGAATTAGATGAATACGTTGCTAATGCTGAAAAACTACACATGACTCCCATTTTTGCTTCCGAATCAATTTCCGCTAATCTTTTTGTTGCAATAGCATTCGCTAAAAAAAGATGATGACAAGCCTGATAAATTGCTTTATCATCAATATCTCCAAAAGGTTTTTGTGGATCTGTTGGCGGAAATGATATAATTCCAGCTGAAACATAAGGCATTCTAAAGGCGTTATTTATTTCATTAAATGTCATCCAATATTTAACTTTACCTTTATATCTTTCAAAAACCGTTATTGCATATTTTTCAAAGAAATCAACTAATAAGCGATTTGTCCAGCCACCATATTCACCAACCAGTGCAAGTGGTGTTTCATAATGACTTAGTGTAATAACAGGGGCCATTCCATAATCTAATAATGTATCAAATAGTCTATCGTAAAATGCTAGTCCTAATTCATTTGGTTCATTTTCATCTCCACGAGGAAAAATTCGTGACCATGAAATACTTGTCCGGAATGAATTAAATCCCATCTCACTCATCATCTTAATGTCTTCTTCAAATCGATGATAAAAATCAATAGCTTCATGTGATAAGTATGCCATATCGTCTTTTAAATCAAGTTCCCAAATACTTTTTTCCTTATTCCATTTAATACTTGGATTTTTCGACATAATACCAACAACCGTATCTGTAACATTAGGTAATTTACCATCTTCCAACCAAGCACCTTCTGCCTGGTTGGCTGCAATTGCACCACCCCATAAAAAGTTTTTTGGAAATACGTTTTCTGCTTGCATAGTGTCTAACTCCTCCTTGAAATAGATATTTTATGATAAGTTAAATATAACGCTTTCATTCCAACTATTCTATCCAATAAATTTCTCCACCAAAGCTAACTATTTATGTACAAAGTATTTTCTAAGATTAAAAGTATGTTACCATCCTAATTAAACAACACATGTAAAATTAAACTGAAAGGAGTTTAGTATGCAAAATACACTTGGCTCAATCTTACAAGAAACTCGCAAAACACAACACTTATCTCAAAAAGAAGTTTCCAGAGATATTTGTGCACAATCAATGCTTAGTGCTATTGAAACTAATAAATACATGCCCAATGCACAATTATTAATTCATTTATGTCAGAAACTTTCCATCGATTTGGACCAGATAAGCCTTTTAGAAAACTTTGATATTAGCTCAGAAAATCAATTTAATAAACGCGTTAATACTTTATGTAATCAGCACCAATACGCCGAATTACGTAATTTTCTCAATAAAAAATCTGTCATTAGTGATTTAAAAACGGATCAACAATTACAGGCTTACTATTATTATCTCGGTGTTGCCTCCCTACACACTGAAGCCACATTTACTAATGCCGAAAATGCCATCAAACTATCTCTCGCTTCTAGCAATCATCATTTACCTGATACGCTCACTCGACTTGGCACAATTTCTTTAGCTTTTATCTATGCAAAACAATCTTTTAAAGAAATGACCCAGAACTATATTGAGCAAACTTTTAAAAATTTTGCTCAATTACCTTATGAAGAAAATCAAAATATTTTGTTTTATTTAACCTCACTTATTTATTTTGAACGCGCTGATTACACCGCATCCCTTAACTGGATAGACAAAACAATTACCTTTGCCACCGAACACAACTCTCATTATATGCTGGCCAACTCTTTTTATTTAATGGCACAGATTGCCAAAAAAGCTGAAGATAATAATAAACTTTTGGCAGCTACTCAGCGACAACAATTATTAACTGATCTTTTTAACGAAAAAATCTACAAAGAAATTTAAATTATCAGAATACTGATTTTAAGTTTCTTTATAGATTAGATAAACTGAAGCCATCAAATAAAAGGAGGCTTCAATTTATGAATGAATCATTATTCTCAACTATTATTTCAATCGAAACAAGCAAAGAAAAAGTTGCTTTATTTTTACAAAATCCGAAGTTTTTACTCAAATGGGTCCCGGATATTATTCAAGTTGATCCACTTACTGATAAAAAATTTAGTATTCACAGAACGGATTCTGCTTTAAATAAAAATGAACAAATTTCTGTTAATATTGAAAATGATACAATCTTTTACCAAAGTACAGGAGGCAAACTAGAATATACATTAAGTTTCATTTTAACAAGTGAAGGCACTAAAATATTGGTCGAAGAGCGTCTTTACCTATCTAAAAATAGTAACACTCACCTACCCTTAAAATTACTCACACCAATTGCCAAACATGCCTTTAATGCAAACTTACAAGGACTGAAAAAAGTCCTCGAAAATAATTAAGTAATCAATACCCCAGAAAATAATTTGTTTAAATTATTTTAAACCTTAATTAAAAGGTTGTGATTTAAAAAGAAAACGGTTACAATTAATTTGTGGTAAATAATAATTATTAGATATCTTAAGACATGTAACTATTAAATTAGGCAGGATCTGAAGGTGGCTAAGCTAATCAAGTGCAATACAATGCATTCATGACTAGCGATGCTATTTTTAGATCCTTTTTATTTTGCGCAAAATAAAAAAGCCTCACTTCAACTTGAAAGGATTAATACTTATGAATTATACAGATAGTGCTAAGCTAATTATCAAACACGTAGGTGGTAAAGAAAATATTGCTAAATTAATTCATTGTTCTACTCGATTACGTTTTACACTTAATGATTTTGATAAAGCAGATTTAGAAAATCTCAAAAAAGTAGAAGGTGTTTTAGGTGCCGTAATCGCTGCAGGACAATGCCAAGTAATTATTGGAAATGCAGTCGTTGAAATGTACGATGCAGTAATGAGTCAACTTGGAAAAATTAATAATCAACCTAGAAACACCAATTTACCTAAACAAAAATGGTATCAAATTTTACTTGATTTTATTATTGCCATTTTCCAACCCTTAGTCCCAGCCATTGCTGGTGGTGGCGTTTTAAAATCACTGCTAATGTTATTTTCACTTTTTGGATGGATGAGTGAAAAAAGTGATATATATCAAGTTTTAAATTTTGTTGGTGGCGCCCCACTGTACTTCCTACCCATTCTAGTTGCAATTACAACCGCTCAAAAATTAAATGTTAACCTGTTAGTTGCTGTTTCAACTGTTAGTGCACTGGTACTTCCAGATATGGTTACTGCCTTAACTAAAGGTGTCCATTTATTTGGCCTAGAAATTACTAACGTTACTTACTCTTCCCAAGTATTTTCCGCCATCTTAACTGTCTTATTTTATGCCTTACTTGAAAAATATATTACTAAATGGTGTCCCAAACCTGTTCGCATTTTCTTAGTACCTTTGTTATGTATGTCCATTGCAGTTCCTGTTACATTAGTTATCTTAGGACCACTAGGATTCTACTTTGGTCAAGGCTTTGCTGCTATTATCTTATTCCTATTCAAACATTTTGGTTTCGTAGCAACTGCCCTACTAGCTGCTGTTTTACCATTAATGGTTGCTACGGGAATGCATAAAGCGATGATTCCTTACGTTGTTGCTTCAATGAGTTCAATTGGAAAAGAATTACTCTATCTTCCTGCTTCATTAGCACATAATATGTCTGAATCTGGGGTTTGTTTTGCCATTGCACTTAAAACAAAAGATGAAAAAATTCGTGCAACTGCAATTTCTGCTGGTATATCTGCCTTCTTTGGAATTACCGAACCAGCGTTATATGGAATTACACTCCAAAATAAACGTGCTTTAGGTAGTGTTATGGTAAGTAGTTTCTTCTGTGGTGGTGCAATTGGGCTTTTGGGTATTGAAGCTTTTGCTCTTGTTGGTCCTGGATTAGCTAGCCTGCCAATGTATGTCGACAAAAGTAATCCTTCAAATTTAGTCCATGCAGTTTGGATGTTCATAGCTTCATTAATACTCTCATTCATTATTGGGTTCATCTTTTGGAAAGATGATCAAAAAGAAAATGATTTAACTGAAACACTAATTTCTCCAATTAAAGGTACTGTAATTCCACTAACCGAAGTAAATGATAGCGTCTTCTCTAGCGGTATTTTAGGTGAAGGTATTGCTGTTCAGCCTCAAGATGGGACCCTTTTCTCACCTGTTGATGGAAATATTATGATGGTTTATGAAACAGGTCATGCATTAGGACTTAAATCAACCGGTGGTGCAGAAATTCTTTTCCACATTGGTTTAGACACAGTTAAACTCCAAGGGAAATATTTCCATACAAAGGTCACTGAAGGTCAAATAGTTAAAAAAGGCGATATTCTGATTCAATTTGATTTAGACGAAATTAAAAAAGCCGGATTTGATCCGACCGTCATGATGATTGTCACGGCTTACAACGATGACAAGCTTAATTTTCCTACAGTAACTCAATTAGCATAATAATAATAATAAATAATTATATAAAAGGAGTAATATAAATGGGATTTAGAAAAGATTTTTTATGGGGTGGCGCGATTGCCGCAAATCAATATGAAGGTGCTTGGAATGCTGATAAAAAAGGCTTATCAGTCGCAGATATTGCCATGTATCAACCAAACGTTGATGTAAAAGATTATAAGAAACAAGTTGCCATCAATACAGAAACAATTAAACAGGCAATGACAGATAAAACCGACGCACGTTATCCTAAACGCCGTGGTATAGATGGCTATCATTACTATAAAGAAGACATCGAATTATTCGCCAAAATGGGATTTAAAACATTACGCTTTTCAATTGCTTGGTCTCGAATCTTCCCAGAGGGAGACGAAAAAAAACCTAATCAAGCAGGTATTGAACACTATCAACATGTCATTAAAGAATTAAAAGCACATAATATTGAACCTTTAGTCACATTATCACATTATGAGATGCCATTAAATTTAAGTTTAAAATATAACGGTTGGACTTCTAAACATGTTATCGATGCTTTTATTAAATTCTCTAAAGTTTGTTTTGAAAGCTTTTCTGATGTTAAGTATTGGTTAACTTTCAATGAAATTGATAGTGTTACCCGTCATCCATTTACATCTGCCGGTATCGTTCCTGACAAGAGTAAGAATTTAGAACAAGATGAATATCAAGCACTTCATAACCAATTTGTAGCCTCTGCAATGGTAACAAAATTATGTCATGAAATTATTCCTAACAGTCAAGTTGGCTGTATGCTCACAAAATTAACTACGTATTCAGCTACTGCTAAACCTGAAGACATTCTATCAGCATTGAATAAAAATCTAATGAATTATTATTGTGCTGATGTTCAAGTTAAAGGTAAATATCCTAAATTAATTCTTCAATTTTTCAAAAAAAATAATATTCAATTAATAATGACTGATGAAGAATTGGCGCTCATTAGAGATAATCCCGTTGATTTCATTTCATTTAGTTACTATATGTCAATGCTTGCTGCTGGTGACGAAAGTGGGTTAGAAATGACTAGTGGTAATACTATCGTTGGCGGTAAAAATCCTTACTTAAAATCAACAGACTGGGGTTGGACTGTTGATCCAGTTGGCCTTCGCATTTCATTAATCGAACTTTATGATCGCTATGAGAAACCTTTATTCATTGTTGAAAATGGAATGGGTTCTCGTGATATACTGGAATCAGATCATCAAATTCATGATCAATATCGAATTGATTATTTCCAAGCTCATTTATCAGAAATGAAAAAGGCAGTTGATGCTGGTGTTGATTTATTGGGATATACAAGTTGGGCTCCAATTGATCTCGTTAGCGCTAGCACCTCACAAATGAGCAAACGTTATGGCTTTATATATGTTGATTTAGATGATGAAGGCCATGGTAGTGGTAAACGATATCTTAAAGATTCATTTGATTGGTATAAAAATATAATTGCTTCAAATGGAGCTGACCTATAAATTAATATTCTGGGGGTGGAGAGACAATGAATTTAATTATTAAAAAAGTTTTAAATTCCAGTGTCGTTTTAGCCCAAGATACTAAAGGTGAGGAAGTAATTGTCTTAGGAAAAGGTATTGGTTATGGAACAAAAGCTGGTTCTGAAATCAGTAACGAATCTATCAATCAACTATTTGTTCCTGTTACCAATCCTGAAATTCAACAGATGGAAAATTTACTGTCCAGTATTCCAGAAAGTATCGTTGATATCACTCAACAAATTGTTAAATATGCTACCACTCAAATTGCAACACCACTTAATAAGACCCTTACGTTCTCATTAATGGATCATATTAATTTTTCTTTAGAACGCTTAGAACAAGGACTATCCTTTAAAAATAAACTTTATTGGGAAGTCAAAAGTTACTATCCAATAGAATTTAAAATTGGCGAAAAAGCAGTTAGTTTAATTAATAAAAATTTTACTGTTAAATTACCAAAAGAAGAAGCAGCTAGTATAGCCTTTCACATTATAAATTCTGAACAAGATAGTCTCAATTCAGCAAATAGTATAGAAATTACTAAATTAATAAATGAAATAATGACTATTATTTCTATGGGAGGCCAACTTGAATTATCTCAAAATTCAATCAGCTACCAACGACTATTAACCCATATTAAATTCTTTGCACAACGAATCCTTAGTAATAAACAATTGGACACTGATGACACTATTATGCACAATCATTTAGTTTCTGCCTATCCAGCAGCTACAAAGATTGCAATTAAAATATTGACGTTTTTAGATGCCCATTATCATTTAAAAGTGACTAGCGAGGAACTTACCTATCTAATTGTTCACATTCAACGAAATATGTCTGCGTAATAAACATAAAAGTGGCCAGAACTTCTTATTTTAGAAGCTCTGGCCACTTTTTAAATATATGTCATTATTTAAATCTAAGTATTAAATTCATCATTTATGCCATTTTTCACCCATTACTCACAATAAATTTATGATACAAATACGCCGTCCCAAAGAAGTAACAGCTCGCAAAAAATGTAGCTAACGGCAACGATTGGAACATAGCGTATGGCAGAATGACTGCCAATAATGGAAAAGCATAGGCAGCTGGAATTTTAACTTTGAGTAATTGTAAAATGATAAAAACAATTGGCAACATGATGAGTATCACAATTAAGCGTGACTCAATATACGTATATGCCACAACACTAAGTGCCGCTACGGCTGTCAACGCAATTATTTGTTTAATCGCCATTTTACCAGGATACATTGGTTTTTGTAACACCTCGAAAAAGACAACGAATACTGGTGGAATGGCAGCCATTTGTGGGTGTCCTAAAATCGTCACAATAAGCACCCAAATAACCGCTAACATCAAAAATATAAACATATTTAACTTATTAATGACTGGTTTTACAGCAACTTTAGGTGATATTCCTCGCAACCGAACGACTACCATTAAAATAAAAGTGAAGATTAAAATCGATATCATAAATGAATAGTGCGTTGCGTTAACAATAATTGGTAAAAGTCCGGTCGCAAAAGCTGGTGCGAGCACACTTTTAGCAACAATCAACAAGATAACCATCAATAAAAGTAACATTAAAATCTTAAAACTATAGGGTAATAACAATCGATTAAGTCCAAATCCAATCAAGGCAGTTAAAGATGGAATGAAGAAAATTTTCTTCGGTTCATTCACCCAATTTTGCTCCTTATAAATCCATAACCCAACTGTCAACGCCCCGATTTCCGGTAAAATAACTTCCGAATCATGTAGAACAGTTGCGGATCCGACCATAATCAAAATAAATATGTAGCCAATTAAATAGTCTATTACTAATTTTTTCGTCAATTTCAAAAGTTAGCCCTCTCCTTAAACATCTTTGAATAACAATCAGTAAACTATACACTAATTTTTGCATAAAAAAAAGTCATATTATTTTGACATAATATGACTTAAATCCATGATTTAATCGTTCAAATTATAACGTAATTTCATTTGTTCAGAACCAGAAATAACCATCTCACCTAACAATTGTGTTTGACGTTTTAATGATTCAGCAGCCAGTTTAGCATTAGCTGCTTCTAGGAATGTCGAACTATTTGATTGCGTAGCAAGTGCTTTATCAGTTGCATTTTGAATTTCATGGTAAGCACTCATTGCTTCCAATTCAAATGTATTTCGCATATCCACGTAGAAATCGTAATTCGTATCGCCTAATAATGCTGTCGTACAACTAAGCCAATACATATTGTTTAAATCGAATTCGCCAGTCGCATTTTTGTATGAGGCTGGTGTATCATTAACGTTCGCGTAAAATGGCACAATTGTGTTAAACGTATTAGCGCCATAAGCTAACCAATGAATCCCAGCAATTTCATCAGGGACATCATTACGAACTTGTAATAAATGAACATTATGATTACGGTTAATACCGATGGGACGGAAACGTGTTTTAATCGCCTCAGGTGCACTTCCATAAGGATCATAATCTGTGTTTTCAAAATGCGCACTCAAGACAAATTTTACATCTTCAATTGTGATTTTACGGTTCGCACGACAAATGAATGGTAAGTCTTGATCCATTGGATCTTGTTTAATTTCAGGATTGAAATATTGTTGACCATACCATGTGCGAGGATTGTTATAAACGGTATCTTTAATTGATGAACTACCAAAGATATGACGTAAATTATAACCATCAAAATCAGGATTCAAATGATTATTATCAATCAAAACTTGTAAGTCTTCAGAACAAAGAGTATCTTCTGAATCGAAATCAAACGTATCGATATTTCGACGGTTAGGTGCAACCACGTAAGCATCATCTGGAATACGAACAGCAGCCCAATGATGACCACCAATTGTTTCAAGCCACCAGATACTGTCGTTATCAGAAAATGCGATACCATTAGGTTCATAAGTACCATGTGTTAAAAGTAAATCACCTAAACGTTCTACCCCTTCTTTAGCACTATGAATGTAAGGTAAAACAAGTGTTACAAGGTCTTCTTCACCAATTCCACCAGCAACATAGGGATCAAGTCCTTGGATTCGGGGATTAGTCGTAATTGTTTCCGTTGCAGACATGGTTACGTTATCACTATTAATACCAGCTGCAGGCCAGATACCATTCGTTAAAAGTGAGTTTGGAATTGATGTGTAGCGCATTGGATTATCTGGTAATTCCACCTTCACACCACTAATAACAGCTTGGTAATTACGAGGTTGGTCTTCGGGTTGTACCACGACAAAACGTTGTGGATCTAAGGCTTCATGCCCATCATCATTTCGAGAAATCATTGTTGATCCGTCGATTGAAGCCTTCTTACCGACTAAAATTGATGTACAAGAACCTTGAATTCTATTTTTCATTTTCCAAACACTCCTTATCGATTTAATACTAATAGTATAGCGGTTTTGACTGGAAAATAACAGTTTCTATCTACCACCTTAGTTATTACCCCGTTTCTCTTTTCTTCTCATTCATTATTGATCCATTTTGTGCCGAATTTCACTTTGCCACTGATTTAATAATTCATTTAGCGAATTCAGATAAGCTTCCGATGAATCTATCGCCACTAATTTATACTTTTTAGAAGCCAGCTTAACAGATAACTGTCGTCTATCAACCAGCTTCCTCATTCCTGCCATAGGAATGAACTGATTTTTTTTGATGTCTTTCTTTAAAATAACTTGTTCAACTTTATTAATAATAAGTTTAAAATGAATAGCATCTACGTCTATCATTTGAACATTTTTACGCCAAAATCGAATAATGATTATGTTAATTATTAAATAATTAACATAGGGGCCAATTATTAAAATATATGCAGCAATGCGTAACTTGAGTTGAAATGGAAACAAAAAATCATCAATCACCAACTCAACTAATAACATTAAAATGGCTAAAAAAATAAGCATTATAAAAAATAATTGATTGTGCCGTATCACAGTTAATCTGTGCTCTGGGTTTCTTTCTTCACTTTTAGCAATTCCTTCAAGTGTCGGTTTTATCAACTCAATAGTGTCCATATTTTGAAGTTGTTTATGCATATATTCAAGCTGACCATCGTTTGATTGAATTGATTGAAAAAAATATTGTTGCTTATCCAACTTGAATTTTAAATTTTCTTTTTTTCGAATAAGACCTTTAGTTTTAAATTTAATGTCCGTCAGCTTTTCTGCGTGTACGGGAATCTCTTCGCTATCCCCTATTTTGAGTACACCATATACATCACTATATACCGCTAAATTAATATTTTTTGTGAATAATTGACGTTTTATTTTCAGCAACACCCATACGCCAAACCAAGAAAAAAGAATCTCCCCTAGCAGCCACACTAAATACCAATTTGCGTATGAATATTTTATAATTACATTTACCATTATTGAAAAAATCAGTCCTGGCAGAGTTGCCACCACAATTACGCCCATACTAAGTATTAAAAATAGACTATTTACAAAAAAAGGATGTCTTAAACTATATAATTTACTTTTAACATTACCTTTTAATTGACTGGTGCCATATTGATTTTGCATCCTAATCCCCCTTATTTAAAGCCCTCCATACATACGATTTTACCATTTAATATCGGCAAGTTCTAAAATTAATTCGAACAGAAATTAAAAAAACTCAAAGTAATCTCGTAAAATGGTAGTAGCTTAATCCAACCAAAAAAGGAGATATTACTTTGAGTACTTTTACTTTAACACAATTTCAACGTGGACAACTAGACCAGCTTTAGCTTTAAATAACGCCTTTAGGAGTTTTATGAAAACCTTCGGTTCACAAGTAAAGTCAATTACAGTTGATCATGGTAAAGAATTCTCAAAATATCGAGCTCTTGAAAAGAACCATAAAATTGATGTTTATTTTTGTCATCCTTATTCACCATGGAACATGGCAGTAACGAATATTTTAACCGCAGATTACGATAGTTCTTTCTTAAAAAGACTAATTTCAATCAAATTACAAACGATGTTTTAGATAGAAGCTCTAGATTTAATTAATCATCGGCCACTAAAAGTTCCATATTTTCAAACTGCCATTGATTATTTTAGAGTTTGTTCGAATTAAACTTGTAATTTGCCACGTATTAATCAATATTCAGAAAAATATTAAAAGTACTTAAATCTTAAAATTCTAGATTTAAGTACTTTTAATTAATAAATATCTTTTAAATCCATAATTTAATATTAGTCATTTTTAGAAATAAAATGTCCTGCCCCAACTATGAATGCCCGTATAGTCAAATACTGATAAATTAAACCCTGATAAAGCATAGCTACTAAACATAACTATTGCACCAAACCAAATCATAAATAGACTAATTTTTAACCAATTATGTCGTATATATTCAAACATTTTATACGCCCTCCTTTAATCTTCTTTTTAGAAATTTACCTAATAAACGCATTAACCCTACTGAGAATCTCATTAAATATCTGACTGAATACCAGGCAATCGGCACTACTAAATTGCCAATACCCAGCATCAAAAAGCCTAAGCCAAATTGCATTAACCCAATCATAAATCCCTGATGAATACCCACAAATGGTGATAAAATTAAGCTACGGCTACCATCCCAGACAAATGATGCGGTAAAAATACTTAACCCTACTGGAACTAACCAGATAAGCGAATATCCCATAACCATTAAACTAATTTTGCTTAATTTATGCCATATAAACCTAATCATTTGATGCAACGACCTTTGATTCTCTTCTAAATAACCGATTTAACCAATGTGTCAACCTAACTGAAACTTTAATTAAATACTTGGTTGAAGACCAAGCCATTGCTGCGCAAAGAATACCAACACCCGACATCACAAATCCAAGTCCGAATTGCATCAATCCAATCACAAATCCCTGATTAAAAACCACAAATGCTGATAGGACCAAACTAAGACTACCTCCAAGAACGAATGAAAAAGCGAAAATACCCGCAAGTGTTGGCACTAACCAAATTAAAAAATAACCCGTAGCAATTAAAATACCAACCGTCAGTACAAGACTCCCCCATAATGGTGATCCTAAAATAAGTAAAACAACAATAAATGTTTTCGATAAGGACGAGACCTTTTTTTGTATCTCAGGTTGTTCTGTTTGCCCTAAACTCATCGCAATTTGACTTGGCTTTTCCAAACTAGCCATAATGTCAGTTTCAGATTCACCAGCCTCCACACGGTCATCAATCATTTCATCGTAATAAGCAATCGTCTTAACAATATCCGTTGCCTGATAATACTTAAGTTCTTCCCCTAGCTCTTTAATAAATTTACTTTTATTCATTAGTTAGCTCCTTTTATGTAATTATAGACAGTCATGACCTGTTGCCAGTCATCCAAAAATGTTTTAATATCGGTTAACCCTATTTCAGTTAAATGATAATATTTTCGTAATCGTCCATTATGTTCAACACTGTAACTTTCAATAGCACCCTGCTTTTCTAAACGCTTTAAAATAGGATAAAGAGTTGAATCTGAAAGTTCAATCACGCCTGATGTATCTTTAATAATCTGATAACCATACGAATCTGATGTCCTTAATGTCGCTAGCACACAAAATTCTAACAGTCCTTTTTTTAACTGACTATTCATCAACTCACTCCTTTCAAAATTAATACTATACGTTACATAGCATAATGTCAAACGTTGTATTTGTTTCCAGACAAAAAAAGCCTCAAAAGTAGACACTTTCAAGACTTTCTATCACTTAAAATTATTTTATATCTTTATTTAAACCGTTTAAAACTAAGCGTAATTCGTTTCGTTTGCATGAAGTATTGGCACACGCCTGCAATTAAGAGCGGTAAAACGATTTGAGTTAATAATATAATAGGTATAGTATATGGCTGGTTAAAATTAAATTTTCCATCATTTCCTAAATTAACAAAGTCCATAAATTTTCCCCATGTAGGTGCTATAATCATCCACACAATAAAAAGTAACCACCAAATTTTGTGTTCAAATAATGTCACAAAGCTACTAATTTCAATTGCTCCAGCCATTACACTCCAAATCACAACCAAAATTATAGCTACCAATTGAAAATCAAACATATTCATATCAATATTAGGCCGAGCCATCTTTACGATAAGTCCCACAAGTGGATAAAAAATAGCAAATGTCACTAATTGACTCCCAAAAAGACTAATCAATTGTGTAGTATAGCTGACTTTTCTAGAAATACCGTTTAGAATACCAAAATTAAATGGCTTACGCGTTGTTGTAAATGACAGAATCATTAAAGTTATCTGCGTCACAATTAAGCCACCAGCCGCCAAACTAATACCTAAAGTACTCGTTAGTACTGAAACATCAGCAATTTTAATACTTAAAATAACCTCAGTAATAATCATAGCCCCTTCTACAATCAGATATGCAATAATCAAATTCCGCCAGATAGTTGCCAATCGATATTTCAACATTGCTTTAAACATATTCCTCACGCTCCTCTTCAGTTAATTTAATAAAGCTATCTTGTAAGTCACTATGCTTAATCACAACGTTATCAGGAATCACGCGATCTGCGGGAAGTTCAGTATAGACGTAACACGTGTATAACGTTCCAATTTGGTCATCATCCAAAATATGAAGTCCCTCACAATACGTCTGAACTAATTCTTTAGGACCACTAATTTGGTAACTTTTAGCCAGTAAGCTTTCTAAATCAGTATCAACAATGATTTTTGCGCCTTTTAAAATGAGCACGTGCTCGACTAAATTAGCAATTTCTTCAATCAAATGTGTTGAAAGGACAACCGTTCTTGGGCGATTGTCATAAGCTTTTAAAATAAAGCGATACAACATGACACGGTGATTAGCATCTAGTCCTAGAATAGGTTCATCTAAGAAAACATATTCTGCTGGCACACTGAGCGCAACAATTGTTTTGAAAATAGTCCGATACCCCGTTGATAATTGTGTTACTTTTTTCTTGGGATTTAATTTAAAGGCCTTCAACATCTCGTCAGCAAGTTCTTGATCAAAATTGCCTTGTAATAAAGCCGTCTTTTTCATAATTGATTTCAGGCTATCTGACTTATCGAAAAGATTATGTTCTGACATTAAGTAAAAGGCTTGCACAGGATGATCATAATCAGTTAATTCTTTATCTTGCCAAACAACCGATCCACTAGAAGCGAAAATATGATTAGCTAAGATACTCAGTAATGTACTTTTACCCGCACCATTTCGACCTAACAACGCATATATCGTGTTGGGCTTTAGACGCAAATTAATATCATCCAATACCATTTGATTACCAAATCTTTTTTTGAGATGGTTCGTTTCTAAATTACTCATTGTCATAACTCCTTTCGATAAGTGCCATTAATTCTGATTTAGTTAATTTTAATTGTTGTGCTTCTTTAATGAATGTATCAACATAATGATTAAAAAATTCTTCCTGTCGTTTAGCCGTAATCTGCTCTTGTGCCGTTTTAGTTACAAACATCCCAAGTCCCCTTTTCTTTTCAATTAATCCATTAGCTACCAGTTGATTCATCCCTTTTAAAACTGTTGCCGGGTTAATATTGAATTGTCGTGAGATTTCAGTTGTTGACGGTACTTGACTCTCAGACGGGAAAATACCAGTAAAAATACCTTCTTCAATCTGTTCAGCAATTTGCCGATACAGAGGTGTTTCATTATCAAATTCAAAAAACAAAATATCACCACTTCCGTTAATTTGTTTATTAGTTAATTACTTATGTAGTTAACCTTACCATTTCTTATTTTTAAATGCAACTACTATCTTTTTAATAACTTAAATACAAAAAAAATCTCTCATGTTGTCTAGCAACATGAGAGATTCAATGTGATCAAGCTTTTCTTCCAATCTGGTTTGTTCGTTTAATCATGTAGTACACATACATAGCGGAGTTAGCAACCGTTATAAAACTCGTTGCTATCACAATGTCTGAAAAGTGATTAAATTGTAGGCTTATTAATAAGCCTACAATGGTTGTCGTTGTAAAAAAGCCAATGACTTCCTTCCCCAATCGTAAATGTTTTTTATTATATGGGCTAGTTAAAAATAGCCCCAGATAAAATAATCCTATCCCAAAATATAAACATAATACTGCAAATTTTTCTGGAATCTGAACTTCATTAATAAAACCTAATGCAATAGTCACTAAACTTAATCCAAACAGAATAAAATAATGAACATAAATTAAGCGAATACCTGTTTCACCAGAGCGATTCTCTTCTATATAATGATCTATTTGCGTAATGTAAGTCATGAAAAGGGCTCCCACAATGATAAAAATGAGCAACGAATAAAAATTAAACGTTTTAACAGTAAAATATGAGGCAATACTAAGAATCGTTTCGCCAAAAGTAATAATGGTCAATAAAGTTAGCCGCTCTAATATGTGTGGAAAATTAAGTGGGTGAAGCTGCAACACTGAGCCAACAAGAGCAGGGACTACCCAACTCACCGCAATCCCAATCAAGAACACCACAATCCCCATATTAAGTGGTAAAAATGCACTAATAAACACTAATATTGTCCGCACTGCAACAATCATCATCATCAATTTAGCAATTTTTTTATCAGTGCTTTTGGCAGCCGTGCTATATACCGTGCCGTATTGAACGACTAACACGACTGATAGTAAGCCTGTTGCGATTGAAAAAGGTTGGAACCAATTCTGAATATCTCCTTCAAATGCATTAGACATATAAAGTAAAATTGCCATATCAATCATAAAAAGAATAATATCAGTAATCGAATTCGTCCCATAACGATTAATAAAGACACTTTTAATCATCCATGTATTGATAAATACAATCATAACCACTGAAAAGATGATAAATGCTTTAATAATATCCGCTGTGCTTCCCTGAAAATGATGAAGCAAATTGGTTGCCTGTGAAATTGCGTAAGCAAAAACCAAATCATAAAATAATTCTGGTAATTCAACTTTCTTTTTTTCCATCTTCTCTGCCATACTGATCCTCCTGAAAGATAATTTATTTTTTCCACACCATTAGATAGTCTTTTTCATTATTAACTGTATCCATAGATTCTGATTTAATTTTAAAATTTTCTCTTAAATAAAAATTTATCGCCCGTTTATTTTTTTGGTAAACGGTCAAACTTAATTCTGTTTTCTTCTTTTTAACCTCATCCAATAGCTCTTTTCCAATTCCGTTAGACTGTGCATTGGAAGAAACAAATATGCCTGAAATATAAGTGTTATCAAGCCCAATAAAACCAACTATTTTGCCTTTTTGCTCATAAACATATAGTTCTGCAAGAGGCAGCATTTTTTTAACGTCATCAAAATGACTTGTCCAATAATCTTTGGCAATAAAATAATGTGCCTCAATATTTACCTCATACCATAATTGAATAATTTTTTCTATATCAGCATTAGTTGCTTGTCTTATCACTTCTTTGATCCTCTCTTTTCCTTTTCCAAATAGATCCACACACATAGATCATAACAATTAACCAACTAAACATGGTCACCCGAATAGCCCATTTTTGAATAAAAGTCTTCTTATAAAGTAGCTGATAGGTCACTTTACCGGGCATTATTTTTGCCGCTACAAACCCATGACTTGCATATGTCGGAATCTCTTGATTTTTATTTGTCCGCACCACATACCCTTTATAATAAATTTTTGGAAAAACAACACTGGTTGTTCGTTTAAAATTAAAGGTTCCTGAACCCTTTTGTTCATGTAAAGCTTTATAATCGACGCCTTTTGGTAAATAATCTAATCCACCACCAATGCCTGACTTATATTTTTGAACGATCGTTTTATTTGTCAGTGTTAAATTATTATTCGCTTGAAAATTATTTAAAACAGAAAAATTAAACGAAATAGCTAGCGATAAAATTAAAAAAATGACTAACTTAAAGTGCCTATGATTATTAGTTTCAGACAGTTTTGCCAAAAGTAAACTGCCAAACAAGGTCGCAAAAATCAAGAGTCGCCATTCAAATTGAATATTAGCGAACCACGTATTTTTAAGAAGCGGCCACAATAATAAATTAGTTGAGCTAACCAAAAAAATGATTGTGATAATGAGTAGTCGTTTGATCAAGAGTGAACTCTTTTGATACATAAATAGCGTCATCACCACGACCACTAACAGAAGTGGCCCAACATTAGGTGAACTATTATTCCAGACCCCTGCCGAATTTTCCATTGAACCATAAATTAATTTAGACAAAGAAAAATTTAATCCTACACCCCATAATGAACTATGCACCATAAAATTATATTTTTCATGCGCCATTTGTTCTAATATTGGTAACACTGTCGCACACGACAAAATGATTGCGAATAGGTAAGCATCAAATTGTCTTTTCATAAAAGCAATCGTACTTCTCTTTTTTATTATTAAATAAATATTAGTAATCCCTATGATATAGACACAAATCAAGGTTGTCATAGGATGAATGCCAGTTATTAATCCCAAGCCAATCGCTAATACTAAGATGCCTTTTTTCTCATTTTTGTAAACCATATGGAAACCCAATACGACTAAAGGCAGAAAAATAAAAGCACCAATTTCCCCCAGATCGCCACGAATAAATAGATCCATTAACCGATAGGTGCCGCAAGTGTAAGCAATTGTCGCCAATAACGCCGTTCGCCTATTTCTAAAGAAATGTTGTGCAGTATAAAATCCTATGATTAAAGTGGCTAACGTATATGTCGCTAGCAATAAATAATAGGCTTTTATAAAGCCAAATCCTAAATAGTAGAAAAAGACAAAAGGCAACAAAATATAAGAAGGGTAAAATAAATCAGCCGCATATCCATATCCTTTAGCCATACTTCCAAAAATCATAGGATGTAGATTCTTATTCACCACAACTGAATGATAATAAGCCAGTAGTCTATTTTTATGAAATAAAAAATCATCATTAACATAAATTTTATTGGATAAAACAAACGGTAGTATAACAAGTATTGAAATACCTAAAAATAACAGTATCATCAAAATTTTATTTTTACGTGACATAAAAGCTCCTTTAAAATTTAAGTCTAACAATTAACATTATTCTTAAAGTATATTATACATTCAAAATTAAGACAAAAAAATCAAATAAATACTATTCAAAAAATAGTATTTATTGTATACTGTCTGTGCAGTTAAAATAGGTACACTAGAAATGGAGCGAACTAAAATTAATGAACTCTCAACTTAATAAAGGTGTTTTAGATCTAATTTTATTACTTCAACTTCAATCACAAGACGATTACGCCTACACTATGTCAAAATTTGTCACAAAATCAATTGGGGTTACTGAAGGTGCTGTGTATCCCGTTCTTAGACGCTTAGAATCCAAAGATATGATTTCTTCTTATGATATTCCAAATGGAAAACGTAGTCGAAAATATTTCCATCTCCTGCCTGAAGGAGAAAAATATCTAAAAACTTTACTTGAACAATGGCAGGATATTTCAACTATTATTAATAAACTGGAGGCTTCACAAGATGCTGACTAAAGAAAAATATTTACAATCACTAAAAAATAACTTACTAAATTTTGGGATAAATAAACAACAAGTTAGCACCATTATTGCAGACTATGATGATTATTTTGAAGCAGCTTATGATAATAACGAAGTAGATACTGACATCATTAAACATTTAGGCCCTACCAAAGCACTTGCAGAACAACTATCAAATAAGGAATCAAACACTAATAACACTATCCCTACTATTCAATTAAGTGGCATCCTACTTTTTCAACATCCTTCACTTATTCTACCGATATTTTTATATACTTGTTTACTTTTAATCATTTATTTATTGCAAGCCTTTGAAATATTCTTTATCTTTTCACCTTTAATTTTATTAATTGGCTTACTACTAAGGTTTCCCGTTCAAGGTGGCGTGCTACTTCAATTACTAATTTCAGTAGCCATGATGGTGACTGCCTTAGCAGCATTCAAATATACACAAAAAGGAAAATTAGCATTAAATCTTATTTTTAAAAAGAATTTATGGCATAAAATTTCGTAAGGAGGAAATAACGTGGAATTAAAAAATATAACAGTTAAATATGGGAAAAGAACCGCTTTAAAATCTATTACTATTTCCTTAGCTGAAAGGGGTAAAATAATCGGTTTTCTCGGTCCTAATGGTGCAGGTAAAACAACTTTAATTAACTTATTAGTTGGCAACATTAATACCTATTCTGGAAACATTAATCTTTCAGAAAATACAATTGCATATTGCCCCGATAACTCTTTTTTGTATGAAGGAATGACCATACAAAATTCTATTGATTTATATTCATCTGTCTATCCTGATTTTGATAAAGCTAAAGCTAAAACCATTTTTTCAAAATTAGCATTAGATTTAAACATGAAAATTCATGATGGTTCTAAAGGAATGCATGAACAAATTCATATTGTATTAACATTAGCTAGAAAAGTCGGTTTTTACATTTTTGATGAACCTTTAGCAGCTGTTGATCCATTAACACGTGATATTTTATTAAAAATTATATTAGAAAATCGACCCAAAGATAGCAATATTCTAATGAGCACACACTTAATTCAAGATATTGACTACATTTTTGATTCCGTTATTTTCATTAATCAAGGCCGTATTTTATTGCATGAATCTGTTAGCGACTTAAAAGAAAAATACAACGAACCATTAGAAAAAATATTTAAGGAGGTAATGAGCAATGACTCGGCTCATTTATATAATAACTAAAAAAACAGCATTTAAAGTTTCTATTCCCTTTTTCATTGAACTCATTTTTCTAATTATCTCATTGTTTTATACTTCTCAAAATATAAGTTTAGTCCATTCACTTTGGTTTACTGTATCAGTCACAATTTTGACGTTATATTTAGCTTATGACTGCCTAAATTTTTACTATCTAGGAAATGATTCTTTACTACATATTATGCCTTTTTCAAACGAACGGTTATTAGCCATTAAAAGTTGTATTGCCTTAATTATTCTTTGGTTATACTCATTTGTTGGTTTTCTAGAAATTAATCTTGGAAATAATCAATCCGCTTTTACACATTTTTCTTATTTTGGCATACCTAAGTTGGTCTCACTTGCATCCTTTTTTATGCTTTTTAGTTTATCTCTTCTATTGATAAAGCCACTCAGAACAGCCAAGGTAGGTCTTATCCTATGCCTTCTAATTAATTTAACCTTTATGTTCATTACTTTTTTCTCATTTATGTCAATCTACGGTAATAAAATTCAACACTGGATTATCGGTCTTAGCTCTTCACATTTAGTGATCCCGATATATACTAATATTTTACAAATTGAGTTATTTACCCATATGAATATCTTTGTTTTATATACGACACTATTCAACTTTTCTAGCTTCATTATGTGTTTATTACTTTTCATCATTATTCACAAAAAAAGCACCATCAATTATTTAACATTAACTTTAGACTAAATAATAGTTGAACTCGTTCCCCTATTATGAAATCACAAAAAAGGTGTTGTCCTCTTATGACAACACCTTTTTACATATCTTTAGTTTAGAAGTAAGTTATCATCCCAAAATCATCATTACAGAATCCTTTATATCTTTAGAAAAATATCTTTTTTCCTAATTAATACTGTTAAAAATGAGAATATAATTACTACTACTATCATTAATAGTATTCCATTATCGAACGTTATCAAACTATTATTGTAACTCACCCTAGATTCCCCTGACACAACAGAGAGACTGTACAAATAAGTGGTTGGTAATAGATTGGCTACTGCCTGTAATGGTTCAACTATTGTCGTTAATATTTCCGTCCCAAGTATGACTAAAATAGATACTAATAGAGCACCCATTTTATTTCTTAATAAACTGACTAAAAAATAAGTAATAATAGTTATATTTGATAAACATAGCCAAAATAAAATAACTGATTTTAAAAGAACTATCCATATTGGTACATAAACCATCGAATTATTAGCTCCATATTCAAAAATAGGAAAATTAGGACTATCAAACCCTGATGCTATTCCTGCAATTAAAAATGATGCAGCAACCGTTATCACTAACAAAATGGAAAGAGCACTAAATCCAGCTTTTATTTCAGTTGTCGCATTAATTACACTAGAACCAGGTAATAATTTACTTTTATCTAATTTATTATAAAATGTTTTTGAAAAATTCTGTACTAGCAAGAAAATACTTATTAATACAAATAAAATTGGAATGATATATTTAAATAATTCCGTTGTAAATGAAAAACTTTTAGTGGGATATGATTCTGGTTCGTAGTTTATCCTTGCTTTTTTAAACGCTTTAAGGCGAATTCCTTCTTTTTTTATGGCAGTCATTGTTTCTTTATCACCACTGTCTGTATTCTTGAAAGAAGCAAGCATCACTTTATTTTGTTTTGTTAATATACGGTAAAGCTCATCAATTTTATTATTTCTTTTTGCTTTTAACAAAGTTTGATCTTCTTTAAATTGAAGCTTAGCCAATTTTAAATCAATTTTGGCGGATTTCACATCTGCTAACGAACTTTTAGAACTATTAATTATTTTTTTGTTCCCAGTTATCGTTTTTTTGACAGCATTCATATCAGAAGATACTGTATTTTCTAAAGAGACCGAAGGCTTTGTTCTTACATTTTGAACAAATACAAAAAACACCGTAATCAGCATAATTAAAATCATGCTAATGGTCAACTTATCTTTTATTATCTTTTTTATTAAAAATTTAAAATAATTCATTATTTATATTCCTTTAATTTAAAATTTTCTATTGTCACTATTTCATCAGCAATAGCTTCCATCTCACTTTTATAATGAGTTGTAACTAAAATAGTCTTGTTTTTTTTCACTCTATTCAAAAAAGAATATAAAATATTTCTAGATTCTTCATCTAAGCCATTATTTATTTCGTCCATTAAAAAATATGTTGCATCACTTATTTCATACATCGCAATTAATACTCTTTGTTTCATGCCTAAAGAATACTTTTTAATAGGTTTATTATAATAATCATCCATTTTGAATTCTTGAATAACATGCATTATATCAATAGATGACTGCCACTTTTTCTTAGTGAATTCTAAATAGTCCATTGCTGTTAAGTTTTTATCAAACCAATCAGTATTCTCATAAAAGAATATAGCATTTTTATTTTTTGTTAAGTTCTTCCCGTCAAATAAAATTTCATCACTCGTTGACGGTATTAAATTAAGCAATGCCCTTAATAAAGTTGTCTTACCAAGACCATTTTGCGCCACAATCAAATTCAACCCATCATTAAAAGTATAATCAGTCGAGTCTAATATTTTTAAAGTTTCAGTACGTATAGATAAATTTTTAATCGTTATCATTTTTCCTCCAAATAAAAAAAACAGAAAACCACACTAATAGAGTAGCCTTCTGCTTTATAAAATTAATCGTCGCTCAAAATACTAATTAAATAAAAGGTCTTCCACCTGCAAGGATAAGTCCTAAAACCCCTACAACTATGCAGCAAATAACAACTGCGTAGATAATCCCCTTGTTTAATTGATTTCTATTCTTTCGAGCAAAAGTCATTTCAACTAACCCAATAAATACGAGGGCACCAATCAGTTTAATGACTGTCAAAATTGGATTATCCTGCCATGCATATCCTAGTAGCATAATCCCACTAGCAATCGAAACCAGATAACCTAGGCGTGTAATCATTTGATAAATTTTTGTATTAGAATTTGTAAAGACTGTAAGTAACACTAAAATTGCTATCACAACCCATGTAATAAGATGTATCCATAACCAAATCATAATGAGCCTCCTTATATATTAATAACAGTATTAGCATATCATTATTTGTTATTAAAGCAAGAAGCCAAAAAATAGAAGGACTACGCTTCAACAGCTTAATCCTTCACTCTATTCACTTAATTATTTTGTTCTATACTTTTGAGTGTTGATGAGAAATCATCGGCACTATTTTTTTGCTTTATCAACGCTATTTGACGTAGAGCCATTATTTTACGGCATAAATTGTGATCTTGATTGTATTAATTTCATAATTTTTCTGGTACCCCTATAATGTATTTACGGACAAATTTCTTTCGTTCTGTATAATAATCTATAGAGGTACTTTTATTAAAGCAGCATTAATTAAAGTTGTTTTTCCAGCTCCATTTTTTCCTAATAATGCAACTTTATCACCTGCATTTATTTCAATTATTTTATTTTGGAAATCAATTACTTTTTCACTATCTAATTTTATTTGTAAATCTTTGATGAAAATTACTGGTTCCATATTAATCTCCTAAAATAAGACATTGTCAATTCTGCCGATATCTTAAAAATTTATCTGCTAACAATCATATCAACGATACCATATGGCTACAATCCTAACTTACTTAATACCAGTGATACTATTTATAATTGTATAAAATATACTTATATTTACTTATGTATTAATACTGCCCGAAACTTAGGATCTATAATTATTAATACTACTGTTAAAAGAGAGGCCACACCAATATAAACTAATAAATCTATTAATAAATTTTGTGAGCTTCGTCGTATTAATTTCATTATTATTCCAGTAACAATCATACTTATCGTAACTACTACACCTAAATACTTTATCATTATTTGTTTCTCCCTTAGTAAAGTCACAATTTTTTGTCGATTATAAGTCTTATACTTTTTTCTATCGAATACCATTAATCCACAGCTTCACATACTAAATAAGTCATTTGAATCATGATTCATTACAATCGGCATCCAAGATCTGCTCCTATGATATATTTACGGACATTTTTTTCTTTCGTTCTGTATAATAATCCATGGAGGTACTTTTATGACAAAAAATTATGATCAAAACTCCAAAAATTCGATCGTTAAAATGGTAAATGATGGTGGCAATCCTAAGGATTTAGCTGAAGAATATGGCCTCATTATCAAACTATCCTTAATTGGGTTAAAAAATCTAAAAAAAGTCATTCATCAGAAAGTGAATTAGAAAAAGCCAATAAAAGAATTAAAGAACTTGAACAGGAAAATGATAGCTTAAAATCAGCCGCGATAATTTTTGCCAAATATTAAAAGCTCGAAAACGTAGTGGAATGCTCAAGGTGATCAATTTCAATCTACACAGAGGGTTATCGTATTTCCATGATTTTACGGGTACTTAAGGTCCCTCGTTCAACTTATTACAATTGGTTAAAGTGGCTGCCAAGTAAACAAGAAAATCAGCATGAATATTTGCGTCAATTAGTCGTTAAAACCTGTTGTTAAAATCCTAAGGGCTTGTCCAAATGTTGCAATGATTCATAGTGATATGGGAAGCCAATATACAAGTCAGTTGTTTGAAATCAAACGGGATTGAACCTTCATACTCATTAAAAGGTCATCCATATGACAATTCATATATTAAAGGATTCCATTCACTTTTAAAAAGAGAATGGGTTTATCAACAAAAATTCAAGTCAATTGAACACGCTATTTTATCAATGAATCAATATATTAATTGGTTCAATAATGAGCGATTAAGTTATCAACAAATATTTTCAAAAGTTAGTTAAATTTCAACGATATTTTTGTCCAGATATTTGACATAGGAGTACTTATATTTTTTTCCTATCGAATATCAGTAATCCACCCATTATAAATATTATGATATAACCTACATTTCCATAAACTAACTGATTAAGTGTTAATTTTGTAATATCAAAATAATCTGGATTTCCCCACTGACCAGTAATATTCATCATGTTAAACGGATTCCACTTAATAAAATGAAATTGGTTAAATATACTTCTGATTAGTGTATTAGACAAACCTTCACCTATAAAACATATACCTAAGCCAACCGCAATGGCAACAGCACCAGTACTTGTTAATAATGCCAACATAAAAGTAATACTTATTAAAAAAATTGATGAAATCATATCCACTGACATATTTATCAACAAATTTCCAATAATCGAATGACCATATAAATATTTGCTGAACAATGATACACCATTACCATAAAATAATACTTTTAAAATAATAGTATATATTACTAATAATATATGCAAAAATATACTATAAAAAATCATCAAGCTCCATTTTGCTAAATAAATTTCAAATCGATTATGACTTTCAGAAATTAATTTTCTAATAGTCCCATATTGAAATTCCATTGAAACTATTGACGCACTCATAGTAATAATAATAATAGCTAACCACTCATATCCAGCAAATGCAGAAGCAATATAAAATGCCTTGTCTTTATTGCTACCATTCTTATTTATAACAGCTATTAATAACATTAATATAAATAAAAATACTGGCACATATCTAACTGACTTTCGATGATATAGCTTAAATATTTCTTGCTTAAATATCTTAATCATTTGAAAGCCCCCTGCTTACTCAAAATTTCTAATAATGCAGTTTCTAAATCACTTTCCACAGTCGAAATTTCTTCTAAAATCAAACCATTATCCACTAATACTTTAATGATATTATTTAATGTACCTGATTCATTTGTTGTAAATTTTATTGAATCAGTTTCAATATTCACATCAAAATTGTTATGCTTTAGTTCTGAAAAAGCTTTATTTAAATGATTTACTTTTAACACATATGTTTTAGTAGTATGCGCTTCAAGGTCAGTAATAGATGATTGTAAGACTACTTTCCCTTGATCCATTAATATTACGTCATCTGCAATTTTTTCTAATTCACTTAAAATATGACTGGAAATTAAAATTGTTTTTCCCTTACTTTTCAACCCTAAAATCAAATTACGTAAATCTTTAGTTGCAATTGGATCCAATCCATTCATTGGTTCATCTAATATAATAAAATTAGGATTATTGATTAATGCCATGGCAATACCAAGTTTTTGTTTCATTCCTAATGAATAATCTTTTGCAGGTTTATTTATATAACCGGTCATTTTTAATTCTTTTACCACATCTTCAAAATTATTAGTTCCAGAATAAAGTCTAAGATGTTCGAATCCCGTTAAAAATGGATATATCTCTGGATATTCAATTAACGATCCTACTCCAGTTAAACCTTCATGATTTCGTGTCGTAATTGAAATACCATTAACTAAAATATCTCCCTGCTTAATTGCTGTTAATCCTAAAATAATTTTCATTAAAGTTGATTTCCCAGCTCCATTAGGACCAATTAAACCAATGATTTTGCTCTCATTGATAGTAAGATTGATATTTTTTAATACTGATTTTTTCCCATATTGTTTTGAAACATTTTTAATAATAAGAATGTTACCCAAATTGCCCACCTCTTTCATTAGCTTCACATACTAAATAAGTCATTCGAATCATGATTCATTACAATCGACATTCAAGATCCCCACTTATTTTGTTTTCTTATAAAATTATTTAAAGAATTTAGATTATCGCTATCTTAATTATTATATAATTAAATTTCTTTTTTTAATTCGTAATGTCACCAATGGTTAGCTATTAGTCATGAACCGACATTAAATTACTATTTACTGCAAAAATATATAGCCATTTTATATAATTATGAAAAGGTAGTACAATAATTATGAAAAATAAAAAAAGTAAAGGAATTACTTATAAATGAATGATTTGCCATTAATTACATTACAAATACTTGTACAAGATACTTGTCTATTACTTATTTATAGTCAAATAAGCCATTTAAAAATAAGTAAAAAATTAGTACTTGCCATATTATTAGGAACTATTATTGGTAATCTACTGATGAGCGTTCTATTTTATTTACTAATTCTATTCATTTTTTACTATTTTGGAATTAAATCGCTTAAAATTACGAATAAAAAATCACTAGCTTTTTTCTATAGTATTTACGCAGTCTCTTTTTTTAGTATCTCAGGAAATCTAATAACAACTCTTACAGATAAGCTAGCACCTAATAATCTTCTATTAAGTGCCCTAGCAATACTGCTATCCGTTATATTAAATTGGCTTATATTAAAAATAGTCAATCCAGATACTCAATTTTTAGAAACAGATTATGGTCATACCTCAAAACTATTTTTATTAATACTTAATACCGTTCTCTTTGTCATTTGTACTTTACAATATACGAGCTATTCTTGGGAAAATACTATTGGGCCACTCGGTAACTCACGATACTATTTAACAATTTCATTTTTTATTTTAGTTTCTATAAGTCTATTTTATTTAAATTCTAAAATTAGGCATCTACAGGAAATACAAATTCAAGAAATGCAACTTGAACAAATAAAAGACTTAACTCAATACACATCTCAAATAGAACATCTATACAATGAAATTCGCTTTATCAGGCATGATTTCATTAATATCACGTCCAGTTTGGGACAGGCTATTAATGCTAAAGATATATCTGAAGTTGAAACAATTTTTAATTCTGTCTTTTTAGATTTAAACAGTTCTCTTGAAAATAATACCTATCAGCTAGGATATCTTAGTAAGATTCAACTTAGCGCAATTAAAAGTGTTATTTCTACGAAAATTATTAAAGCTCAACAAGAACATATTACTGTTAATATTGAATTAGAAGATAGTCTATCTGAAATTTATATTCACGATTTAGATTATATACGTATCTTCACAATATTATTTGATAATGCTCTAGAAGCAGCTAAAGAATCTAATTCTCCTGAGATTAGAATCGCGATTATCATTGATAGTGAATCAAATAAACAATTTTTAATAATTAAAAATAGTATTGTAAATAATAATATTAATAAAAAAGATATCTTTTTACGAGGCTATTCAACTAAAGGCCCTAATCGAGGACAAGGATTAGCAATTATAAGAAATATATTACTTAAAAATACAAACGTTAGCTTAGAAACTGAAGTTAAAGATTTTTATTTCACTCAAAAAATAACATTTGAAAAATGAGGTTGACGATGAATATTTTTATTTTAGAAGACGATATTATTCAACAACAGCACTTAGATTTTATTATTAAAAATATGATGAAAGAAAAGATAAATCAAAAATACACTATATTTGCTTCTGGAAGACCCACTGATATTTTAGATCATGTCAGTAATGCCGAAAATAATTTATATTTTCTTGATATTGAAATTAAGAACAATCCTCAATCTGGATTAGACCTAGCTAAAAAAATTAGACTTATTGATTCATATGGCCTAATTATTTTTGTCACAACACACTCAAATTTTTTACCACTAACCTTTGAATATAAATTAATGGCACTTGATTTTATAGAAAAAGGCCAAGATGAATCATCCTTTACTTTAAGAATTAAAGATTGTCTATCCACAGCCATCGATAGATTTAATTCCACCACTCCTATTGATATTTTTAGTTTTAATAATCAAAAATCTAATTTCAAAATACCATTATCAGACATTTTATTTTTTGAAACTACTGATATCCCACACAAGATCAGATTAGTCACCTTAAACAAACATAGTGAATTTAATGCCACATTAAAAGAAATTGAAAATAAAAATAGTAATTTTTTCATGTGTCATAAATCATATATCGTTAATCTAAGCAATATTTATCAAATAGATAAAAAAAGTAGAATTATCACTTTTAAAGATAGCTCAGATTATTGTTTAGTTTCTAGAAATAAGCTAAAGCAATTATTAAAAAAAATAGCTAATTTCTGAAATGTTTTCCAAAAAAAAGCTTAGAAATCCTAAAATAAAGGATTTCTAAGCTTTTTTCATCGTAATTCTATTCCCATTCAATTGTTGAAGGCGGCTTGCTCGTAATATCATACACGATACGGTTAACGTGTGCGACTTCATTTACGATACGTACTGAAATATTTTGTAAGACATCCCAAGGGATTCTAGCAAAATCAGCAGTCATACCATCAATTGATGTCACACCACGAATACCAACTGTATAGTCATAAGTACGACCATCACCCATCACACCAACACTTTTAATGCCTGGTAAGACAGTAAAGTATTGCCAGATTTCACGATCAAGACCAGCTTTTTTAATTTCTTCACGTAAAATTAAATCACTATCTCTAACAATCGTTAATTTTTCTTCAGTAATTTCGCCAAGAACACGAATGCCCAGACCAGGACCTGGGAATGGTTGACGCCAAACTAATTCATCACTCATACCCATTTTTGCGCCAAGTTCACGCACTTCATCTTTGAATAAGGTTCTTAATGGTTCAATTAAACTAAATTGCATATCATCAGGAAGGCCACCAACGTTATGATGAGATTTAATCGTTTGGGCAGTATCTGTCCCTGATTCAATCACATCAGTGTAAAGTGTTCCTTGTGCCAAGAAATCAATACCTTCTAATTTAGTTGCTTCATCATCAAACACACGGATGAATTCATTACCAATAGTTTTACGTTTCGTCTCAGGATCAGAAATACCTTCTAATTTACCTAAGAAACGATCTTGCGCATCAACTTTAATGATATTCAAACCAAATTTACCACCAAGCATTTCCATGACTTGGTCAGCTTCATTTTTACGAAGTAAACCATGATCAACGAAGATACTTGTTAGTTGGTTACCAATTGCTTTGTGTAATAAAACACCAACAACTGAAGAATCAACCCCACCGGATAAACCAAGAAGGACTTTCTTGTCACCGACAGTTTCGCGGATTTTAGCAATTTGTAAGTCGATAAAATCATCCATTGACCAATTACTTTCAGCTTTACAAACATCAAATGCGAATCGACGTAAAATGTCATCCCCAAATTCAGTATTGCGAACTTCTGTATGGAATTGAAGACCATAGAAATTTTTATCAAGATTCTGCATAGCAGAAATAGGACAGTTAGCTGAAGTCGCAACTGATGTAAACCCATCAGGAACTTCTGTTACTAAGTCACCATGACTCATCCAAACCGTTTGTTCCGTTGGTAACCCTTTAAATAAAGTTGCTTCTGAATCGGTAACTTCAATAACAGCTTTACCGTATTCTTTATTATTTGCGTTCTCAACTTTACCACCAGGCATACAGTATGCCATCAATTGCATCCCGTAACAGATACCTAAAATAGGAATACCTAATTCAAATATTTCAGGATCAACTCTGAAAGCATCTTCATCATAAACACTATTTGGGCCACCAGAAAAGATGATTCCTTTAGGGGCAATCTCTTTGATTTCAGCAGCGCTAATCTTGTGTGATAATAATTCAGAATAAACACCGAATTCACGTACACGACGAGTAATTAATTGATTATATTGACTACCAAAATCAAGAACGATAATTTTGTCGAAATCTTGCATGTTAACGTTGGCCAAAAATAGTCACCTCTTCATAATTTTTAATTTCTTATTATATCCATTCTACTGATTGAAACCCACTTGGTCAATCGTTTGATTTAATTTTCATGAAAATCTGTGAAAATAGCTCATTTTTCTAATATTTACGTAAATAAACTGTATTAATTCGATGCTCATCTGTCTTCTCTAAAATGAGATCAGCACGATTTCGCGTCGGTAAAATAAACGCATTCAAATTCTTTAAATTCACGGTTTTCCAAACATTACGAGCCAGCTTAAAGGCCTCATCATGATTACCAATTGCGTAATCATAATAGTAATTTCCCGGTTTCTGAAAAGAAGTGTTCAACAGAACCCCAAATCGTTCTAAATACCATTTTTCAATTAAGTCAGCATTGGCATCCACATAAATAGCGTAGTCAAAGAAATCACTGACATACAATTGTTGATTACTTGGCAACTGTAACACATTAATCCCTTCAACGATTAAAATATCCGGTTGATCAATTGTTTGTACTTCTCCTGGCACAATATCATAACTATCATGTGAATAGACAGGTGCTTCCGTTTTCAAGCCACTTTTCACATCATTTAAAAATAGAATTAATTTCTCCATGTCATAACTTTCTGGGAATCCTTTTCGATCCAAAATATCTTGACGCATTAACTCTGCATTCGGGTATAAAAAACCATCTGTCGTAATTGATTGCACTTTTTTCGTTGGATATAACGCTGTGAGTAACAACTGTAACAAACGTGCTGTTGTACTTTTACCAACCGCCACACTACCTGTAATACCAATCACAAAAGGCCATTTTTGCTCTTTAATGCCCAAAAAATCAGCTTTTTTTGACTGTAAATCTTGTTTACCAGTCAATGTCATATTCAATAAATGAACCAACGGCATATAAATTTCCTGCACATCTTGAACTGATATTTTATCATTGACGGATTGAATTTGATTTAATTCTTGTTGTGACAAAGAAACTCGCTCCGCTTTATAGAAGTTTCGCCACTCATCCCTCGGAATTTTATAATAATTCATCTGTTTATCCATTTTAATAATCCTCTAATAAAAATTACCTAGCCATTAATACAGTAGGTAATTTCTTCCACAACTTATTTTAAAACATATAAAGCTTTTGATACATGATCAAATAATGGTGATAGTTCAGTTTCAGCATAAACTGTTAATCGATGCATTGCTCTTGAGCAAATCGTATAAACTAACTGACGTTCATCTTCTTCATGGTAATTAATCTTTGAAGCGCCCCACATGACAACTGCATCGAATTCTAACCCTTTAGCTAAGAAAGCAGGCACAATAATTGTTCCATCAGCTAAACGTTGATTCTCCGTCTTAATCAAAGTAACAGCTACCCCATCAGCTTGTAACTGTTCATACAATGCTGTACATTCAGCCAATGATTTGGCAATAATGGCCGTGGTTAAGTGGTCATCCGCATTTTGTGTTAACTGTTCTTCTAAATCTTGAACTAATTTAGCCGAATTGTTATCCACAGTCATTGTGGGTAAGTCTCCTTGTCGGTTAAATGAAGTAACTGATTCACCATCTATCAACACTTCTTTTGTGAAATCTGTGATTTGTTGCGTTGACCGGTAAGATTTCGTTAATTGTACAACTTTTGTCTTATCAGCTGGGAATAAATGACCTAATTCTGACAACAAACTCTTACTATTTTCTTTTGTAAAAATAGCTTGGTTTAAATCACCTAGTAAGGTGAACTTCGCTCTTGGGAAGCCTTCCTTCAAGAAAGCCAATTGGAATGCTGTATAATCTTGAATTTCATCGATAAAGACATAGCGCACATCTGTTTCACCATGTTTACCCGTCATCCGATCAAACAAGTAAAGGTAAGGCGTCACATCATGCATTGAAATTTGACGTGTTTTCAAACGTGCCACAACATCTGCGACGTCTGCTTGCCATTCTTCTAAAGTCACACCATACTCACTTAAATTAATGTACTTAGGCACATTGTGCAAAAAGTTCACATATTGTGAATTAATATTCAAGAAACGATTACGTACAATTGCTTTATGCACACTTGTGAATTGACGCATCACTAACGTCCGCGTCAAGAAACGCATTTCTTTATCACCACTTGCAAATTCTCGATCTTGATCCCCATATAAATCATTCAATTGCTCTTTAGACATATCTTGAATGGCTTTTTCGACCCATTCTAATTTAGCTTCAGCCGCAATACGGCGATTCAATAATTTAACCAACGATTCACGCGTTGCTTCTAATCTTGTACGTAAATGATAATTTTCGTTATATTTATAGTAGATATCTTTTATTTTATCTTTTGAAATGAAGACTTCATTATTAAATTTAATATCTCTGAACTTCATGTCTGCCTGTTCCAAATGTTCTGAGTAAGCTGTTGACGCATTGAAAAAGGCCAAACTATTTTTCAAAACTTGAATATGCTTTTTAACTAACGTGTTGTCTTCTTCAAATCGTTCTTGCAAGGTTTCCACTTGCATATTAGGTAAGCGTCTTGAGGCATATTGGAAATAAGTCATTTGAACCATGTTTTGTTCACCAAGTTCTGGCAACACTTGGTCAATATAATCATTAAACAACTGATTAGGTGAGAACAAGACAACTTGACTAGCCGTTAAGTTTCCACGGTATCTGTACAATAAATAAGCAACACGTTGTAAGACAGCTGACGTTTTACCTGAACCTGCTGCCCCTTGGACGAACAATAACTCTGCTTTAACATCCCGAATAATTTGATTCTGTTCTTTTTGGATAGTTGTCACAATACTCTTCATTTTGGTATCAGCAGAATCATTTAAGACATCCAATAACATTTGATCACCGACAGCTTCGTCAGTATCAAAAATAGTCTCAATCTGACCATCTTCAATTACGAACTGGCGTTTTAATGAAACATCTACCGTCTGATCACCATCAGGGGTTTGATACGTCACATCCCCTAATCCACCATCATAGTAAACACTTGAGATAGGCGCACGCCAGTCATAGACCATAAAATGTTCAGGACGATCAGCGAAAGAACCCAATCCAATATAGAGGGTTTCTTTTTTATTAGTTCCTTCTTGAATATTCAATCGTGCAAAATAAGGTTTCTTTTCTAATTTTTTTAATATATCCAAACGAGATGTTGCATTCTTCCAACTCGTTTCACGTTCAGCCAATAATTGTTGTTGTTGACGAACAGACATTGCAGTATCAATCATTCCGGTATAAGTTGTTGTATTGATATGCACATCACTCGTAAATTCACCGTTGATTGATCGTGCTTCATTTTCAGCGTACTTAATTTCATTCTGGCGCTTCACTTCAGCGTCTTTAATTTTAACAATCACGTCATCAAGATGTGCTTGTTCTTCTATTTTAATTTTATCAGCCACTTCTTAATACCTCACTTTACATGATTTTCTTAGGCTTAATAGTTTATCACTTTTACATAATCAACTCAAATACGGCCTAGTTGGTTTTTATTTTGGCAAAAATTGATTTACTGTAATACCCACAGACAATCCGATTAATGTTGCAACAGCGATTTTGCCCATCATAATGCCAGCAATTAGACCCATTAATGTTGTCATCCCTGCAATTAAAGCGCGTCTAGTCATGTTGACCTCCAAAAATTTAATATATCCAGTATACCAGTATCGAAACCCGTTTGACACTGACGCACCTTAATAGTGCTGCAAATCTTAATAAAAGCTAAATATCGACGAAATTAATAGTTTTTTCTCTGTTTTCGGTTTAAGATAATGGTAAGAATTCAATGATTGGAGGTCCAAATAATGTTTGAACAAGCTTGGTTTATCTCTACCCATTTTGAAAATTACTTAGGACCTCTCTTTCAGTTTTTAGGTAATTGGAGTTACTTAACGCTTTTCGTTCTCATTTTTGCCGAGACAGGCCTTGTTATTTTCCCCTTCTTACCTGGTGAGTCATTACTTTTTTTCACCAGTTCAATCGCTGCCTACTCGACACAAACTTTAGATATTCGCGTATTAGTGCCCGTCTTCTTTGTGGCAGCACTTTTTGGCGATACTGTTAATTTTGAAATTGGTCGACATTTAAATAAATTACCTTTCTTCAAAAAAAGGGTTGCCTCTGCCAAAATTGGTGCCGCAAATACTTTTTTCGCCAAACATGGCGCAAAAACAGTCATGTTTGGCCGTTTCGTCCCATTGATTAGGACCTTTGTTCCCCTTATTTCTGGTAGTGTGCGCATGGACTATCGCCGCTTTAGTCTTTATAACTTAATCGGCGTTACACTTTGGGTCGCCTTCGGGTCTAGTGTAGGTTATTATTTTGGTTCTTTACCTTTTGTTAAAGACCATTTTTCATTAATCTTCCTGTCAATTGCCGGAATTGCGCTGATTCCATCAATTTTGATTGGTTTACTACATTTATTCAAACGATTTGCTGCCAAAACGGCGCATTCTTAAATCTAAGAAGAATGTGTTCTATACTTTTGAGTGTTGATGAGAAATCATTGGCACTATTTTTTCGCAAAAAAAAAAACATAAAGTTCTCACATGGTAAAATTAAAGCGTCTAAACCACAATTTTAGGAGTGTGAACGGTCTTCTAAACAGTTATCTCTTAAAAAAGATGCGCTAGTATTAAAACGTTATTGGAAAAAATTTAACAAGTATTCCGATAAACTCGATTATAAAAATTACCAACATTTTTCTTTATTTAAAGGACTTTTTACTGAACAAGACTTAATGGATCGATTATTAGCTTATTCACCTGAGCTTTCTGATGCCTATCATATTTATCAAGCTATTATTCGTATCATTAAATACAAAAAGACAGAAGAATTTCTTTCCTTTCTTGAGGAACTAGAAGAAAAAGGAACGCCGAATAATCTTTTTAAAACTTCAGTTCAATCAATAATCAAGCACAAAGAACATATACTAAATGCCATTTCCCATTCATATTTCAATGCAACATTAGAAGGCATAAACAATAAAATAAAGGTTATTAAACGTGTAGCCTTCGTTTACAGAACTTTCAGTTCATTCAGAAACAGAATCTTCATAACGGCATAAAAAAAAACAAAGAATCGTAAGATTCTTCAGCTTTAATTTTATCATTTTTTGCTTCATCAACACTATTTGACATAGAGACCTAAGAATTAGCTGTTTTGGTATTCATAAATTTTTAGATTAATCATTTTCTTTAGCGTATAATAAAACTTATCACACAACTTTCAGGAGGTTCACAATGTCATTTACAGTCTATCTCGTTCGTCATGGACAAACGCTCTTCAACAAGTACAATCGGATGCAAGGTTGGTCTGATTCACCACTTACAGAAAAAGGCATTAACGATGGTCACACTACTGGTAAAAAATTAGCTAAGATTCCTTTTGCTAGTGCTTTCAGTAGTGACACAACCCGCGCACATCGTACAGCTAATTACATCTTATCTGAAAATGAAACAGCTTCAGACTTAACGGTTACAACCTCAGAATTCCTTAGGGAACAAGGTTATGGTTATTACGAAGGTGCTGATTCTTCTCAAGCTTGGTTTGTTGTCGGTAAACCACATGGTGCTGCTAATTTTACTGAAATTTTACAACAATTCTCAATTGAAGAAGCTCGTGACTTTTTCAAAGAAGTAGATCCTTTCCACGACGCCGAAGACAATGCTGATTTTTGGGCACGTCGTGATAAAGGCTTTGATTTATTACGTCAAAATGCTAAAGATGGCGACAACGTTTTAGTTGTTAGCCATGGCACAACAATTCGAAGTATCGTTTCGCGTTTCGCACCAGAAATTGATATTTTAATAAGTCCTGAAAACGGTAGTGTCACTAAATTAATCATTGATAATGATTCAGTTAAAGTTGAATACTTTAATCACCACGATGATGATAAAATCTAACTAAAAAAGGAGTAACCCCTATCAAAAATGGGTTACTCCTTTTAATTTAGATTGCTTTACGTTGTTCCTTGTAATCAATAACTTCTTTTTCAGATAAATTACCTAATTCTTGTAATTTGTCTTCAATAATATTTAAAACAGTGTTACGATCAGCTTCGTTTTCAACAAAATCATATTTATCGCCATCAATGACTAAGAATTCTGAGACATCATATTCTTTTTCCCAATCTTCATAGTAACGCAATAATGTTTTGTAGTACTCCACTAAAGAATGATCTGTTTCAATTTGTTCATAATCACGGCCACGTTTTTGAATACGTCTAACCATTGTTTCGTAAGAAACTTTAATCATAATCATCAAATCTGGTGATTTTTTGTGTGCAGCGTAAGGTAATTCTTCAAGCATGTTATCTAACAAATCTTGATAGATGTCATATTCAACATTTGTTGCATTACCCATTTCTGTATTCATCTTCATAAAGATAGCATCTTCATAGATTGAACGATCAAGGACATTGTTATCTTCTTGCATTGCTGCTTTAATCATTCTAAAACGACGATTTAAAAAGAAAGTTTGTAATAAGTAAGCATATGGATTCGTTGCTTCCTTGTCCCCTGCTTCACGTTTTTTTGCAGCGATTTCGTTACCCTTGTAGAATAAAGGCAATACGGGATTATCTGTAACGGGTTCGTAGAAAGCTTCTACCCCAAGTTCTTCAGATAAAATTTTTGTCATACTAGATTTTCCTGAACCAATAATACCAGCCAACGTGATCAAAATAATAAACACTCCTTCTTAATGATGTAGTCAAAAATAATCAAACCTAGACTTGTAATTAACACCTCATTCGGTATTATCTTACTAGTAGCTATAAATAAATAATCTCATATTTTTAATTCTCCGTCTATTTAGTATACATTGGTTTAAATAAAATAAAAGACTTTTATTTTTTCAAATTCGTGATTTGTGCGCAACTTTTTATCAGAAGCTAGACAGCTCTAAGTACCTTTTATTTACAAAATAAATATTTATTTACGAAAGGATTTTTATGTCATTTACCGTTTATATGGTTCGTCATGGTCAAACATTATTTAACTCATTTCAAAGAATGCAGGGCTGGTGTGATTCACCACTTACAGATAAAGGAATCAATGATGCGACTCATGCAGGACAATTACTCCAAGACCACTCTTTTGATGCCATTTATCGAAGTGATACAATACGGACAGAAAAAACACTCGATACTATTTTAAAAGAATCACATATTGCCCAAAATGCACAGTTAACCCCAGTTGAAACGGCCCTTTTTAGAGAAGAATACTATGGTTTTTTTGAAGGTCAAGACACTGAAGAAGTCATGGAAACTGTTGGGGCACCTTATAACTGCCAAACATTTCTTGAAATCCTCGAAAACTATTCAATTGAAGATTCTCGTGATTTTATAAAAAAAGCCGATCCCTTTTCTTTAGCCGAAGATAACCAAGAATTCTGGAACCGGTATGATCAGGCTTTTGATTTTTTACGTGCCAGACAAAATGACAATGACCAAGTACTGTTAGTAGGTCATGGTACCGCAATCAGAAGTATCGTCTCACGTTACGCGCCTGATATTGATATTTTAACGAGTCCTAAAAATGGTAGTGTCACCAAATTAATTATTCATCCCGATACAATTGAAGTGAGCTATTATGGTAACTTAGGTGAACAACCAATTTAGAAATAAAGAAGGCCTAGTATTCAGTTTTTTAGCTAACTGAATACTAGGCCTTCTTTATTTATTTTTTCAAGACAATCCCTTTATACAAACTAACCGTTATCCAATAGTAACCTAGATAAAGAACTGCAAAAATGATAAATGGAATCGCAATATGGTCATAAGGTTCAGGAATCAACATTTTAAACATCTGTAACCCAAACAAGACATGAATGGCGCCAACAATACCTGGCAATAAGAACAAAATCCCAATTTCACGATTAATTGATTTTTTCATCAATTGTCGTCTAGCCCCTATTTGATTCAATAAATCATAACGTTTTTTATCAGTTGCCGCACTTGATAAAATTTTGAACATCAACATGCTTGCTAGCATGGCCAACATCGCAACTCCTAAGAAGAAGCCCATAAATTCCATACCGCCATAAATGACATTAACCATTTGATAAACAACATACGTATTCACTAGATAAGATGACATATCTATCTGGCTCTGAGGAATCCCTTTGCTTAATGCTTTTAAACTATCTTTATTGGCATTAAACGAAGCCAATCTAACTGTATAAATGCGCTGCGTTTTAGCTGAAACTGCAGAAAATGATTTATCTGAAACAACTACCGGCGTTAACATCTCCGATTCTAAAGTTGATCGAACAGCGCCTTCCCAATTGTTATCCTCATTTTTAGCGGTCATTTTAGCTGGATTAATTTTAACCAACTGACTAGAAGTCATACTGGTTTTCTTAGACTCATCGTACATATAAAGTGGTGATTTTTCAAAATCTGATTTTTTAAAGTAACGTGTTTTACCCACTTTTTTTGTCGTATAAACGGCTTCTTTTTTACCAGTCAATTGACCCAGTAAATGCTGTTCCTTTGCTGATGGATCCTGCAGAACAACAGAATAGGGAGAAGTTGCCGCAACTGTTTCATCAACAATACTAGAGAAGCCCATCCCCACTGTTATAGCGCCTAATGCTAGTGCAAATAGCATCGCAACCATCGTTAATACGCGATTCAATTCTCCTAATCGGAAACTCAATTGACCCAGTAAGAATGTGTTTAATTGTTTTTCTGAGAAACCTTTACTCCGTTTCAACAACTGAACTAATCCACTAAATAACGAATTAAAGATTAAAAAGGTCCCAATAAAAATGGCAGCAATTGAACCAAAAAGGCCTGCTACTTGGTATTGTGCCATGTGACTTAATAAATAATAACCACTTCCAATTAGCACTAATCCTAATACACTTTGAAACAAAATAGCGTTAGGTTTCATTATTTTACCTTGTGGTTGTTCTGCTTCATTTAACAGTTTTAAAATAGGTGTGTTTAATAAAGCACGACGGTTGAACACGGCAGCCAGCATAAAGAGAACAACGAAGAAAAGTAACGTTATCAGAATGGCTGGAAAATAAAAGGGTTGAAAAGATTGTGCTGAAATATCCATCTTATTGATTAATAAATGACCAACTCCAGCAGTTAAGCCAATTCCCACTAACGTACCAACAACTGTCGCAATCAAACCTACAATCAGTGTTTCCATAAAAATTAAACGGCCAATTTTACGTTTTTTTGCTCCCAACATCATAAACATGCCATAATCTCTTTGCCGCATACTCATTAAAAAAGTATTGGCATAGATAATATAAAATAGCGTAATAATCGCTAATAAGACTGACCCCATTTGAAAAATGATTGCCGAATACTTAACCATAACATTTTGTTTAATAAACGATTGGTTAGTCGCTAAAGCCTCGAACATATAGAAAATAGCCGAGGCCATGATTAATCCTGATAATAAAATTAAATAGTCTTTAAAACGACTCTTAATTCCCGTTAAAGATAATTTTAATAACATTTAGTCGCTCTCCTTTCTTAATATTATTGTTCCACTTTAGCTAATTCATTTAAAATATCTTGATAAAATTCCGTTCGACTTTTCGTTCCTTGGATTAGTTCTTGCCCAATCTTGCCATCTTTAATAAAGAGAATTCGTTGGCAATAACTGGCACTGACAGCATCATGCGTCACCATCAAGATAGAAACTTGGTCCTTTTTATTTAAGCTCTCCATAGTCGATAATAGTGACTTTGCACTCTTAGAATCCAAAGCACCAGTTGGTTCATCTGCTAATAAAATAGCTGGATTATGAACTAAGGCACGCACTGCCGCAACTCGTTGCTTTTGACCACCAGACAATTCAGTTGGATATTGTCCTAAGACGTCATCGATACCTAATGTCTTGGTTAAATCGTCAATCCGTTCTTCGTATTTTGCAACAGATGCATTCTGTAATGACAATGGTAAGGTAATATTTTCAGCCGCTGTTAAATTATCTAATAAATTAAAACTTTGAAAAATAAAGCCAATTTGTTGGGCTCTAAAATCAGATAATTTATCTCCACGTATCTTCGAAATATCTTGATTATTAATTTCAATATGACCTGAAGTGGGTAAGTCTAGCGTTGACAACAGGTTCAACAATGTTGACTTACCTGAACCCGAAGCCCCCATGATACCAATGAATTCGCCCTGTTCAACAGAGAAGCTAATCCCTTTTAAAGCTTCCGTTTTTTTCTCTTTATTTTTACCATAAACTTTTTTTACATTTTTTGCACTTACAACTATTTCTTTCATTTTATTCAGCCTCCATTAATATTCATCATTAAGTTCCATGTGTACCATTATACATAGTACACACGATAAATCAATTGTTTCGCTTATTAACATTCCTAATTTAATTCTCATTAAACCGATTACATTAACTATTAATTGGATTTACCATGGAAATTGACTACATAGTTCACTATACTTATAAATTGTTAGTTTAATTTACATATTTATTCGGGAGGCACTTATGGAAAACGAGAAAAAAACATTTATATCATGGCCCGTCCTGGCATTAATGTCATTTGTGACAGTCATCGGCTTTGACGATATCGTCTATAACTTTCAAAATCAAGGTATGGGCGTTATTACATCTTGGATTATTTTATTGCTATTATACGTGATTCCCTACTCTTTAATGGTAGGTCAATTAGGTTCTGTCTTTAATTCAGAGGGTGGCGGTTTAAGTTCATGGGTTCGTGGAACTCGTGGCGAAAAATTGGGTTATTTCACGGCTTGGACTTACTGGGCCGCTTCAATTCCTTACGTCGTTGATACAGCTAACACAGTTGTTGTTGGCTTCGGTTGGTTAATCAATGGCAGTAATGCCCTTGAAGACAGTTTATCAACCGCTATGTTTGCCTCGATAACACTGGTTATCTTCATCGGTTTTATCTTTATCCAACGTTTCTTCAAAGGTTCATTAGAATTCTTAGGTTTAATTGGTGGTGGTGCCATGTTCGTCCTCACGATTTTATACGTGTTCATGGCATTTGGCTCATTATTAACGCCATCTGGTCATATTGCTACAACCAACATGAGTTGGCACACCTTAATTCCTAAATTTAATTTACATTACTTCACAACAATTGGACTTTTAATTTATGCGATTAATGGTGCAGAATTGATTGCCCCTTATGTAACAAAAATGAAAAAACCTAAAAAGGATTTTCCTAAGGCCATGATCATGTTAACGGTTATGACCATTTTCTTAACTGTATTCGGGTCATTCGCACTTGGTATTTTCTTCAATGCGCATAACATCCCTAACGATTTCAAAATGAATGGTTCCTACTATGCGTTCCTTCGTTTAGGTGATCAGTTCCACATGGGTAGTTGGTTAATGTATGCCTTCGCTGTTACCCAAATTGTGTACATGTGTGCGCTTCTAGCTGTGCTTCTTGACGCTATGACTCGTATGCTCATTTCCGATACAGGCGCCCGTTATATGCCTAAAAAATTACTTAAAGTTAACAAAGATGGCCTACCTATTAATGGGTACATTTTAACGTGTGCTTTGAGTGCTTTCATTCTCTTCTTGGGTGTCTTCTTACCAGATATGAATACCATTTTTAATTGGTTACTTAACTTAAACGGAATCATCTCACCAGGTGTCACTTGTTGGATTTTCTTCGCCTTCATGCAAATCCGTAAAAATAGTGACAAATATCCATCAGAGTATGTCTTCATTAAGAATGATAAACTCGCTTATGCTGTTGGTTTATGGTGTTTAGTAGTCACTGTTTTGGCAACAATCTTCGGAATTATTCCTCAAGATGTCAAAATGGGTAGCTCATTATTCTACTATCAATTAGCAATCAATATTATTAGTATCGTTGTTCTGATTGGTCTTGGTTTCATTATGCCAATACTTGCTGAATGTGAACGTAAAAGAGACGGCATTAAAGATTAAATTAAAAGCACTATGATTACTTTATTAAAAAGTAACCATAGTGCTTTTTTAATTATCCTATAAAATAAGGCCTACATCTTCATTTGCTAACTTGCAAATCGTCAAAAAGCTAACATTCTGTAATTTTTCAAAATAATTCTTATACATTTCAAACCACTCACGGTATTCCTTGTAAATCTTTATTATTTGGCTTGCTTCACGTTTATCTTTTTTTAACTCCTTAAATAAGGCTTTACGATTCTCATTAAATCCATAAAATTCTGCAAAAGTAGCGATACTTTCAAGAAATAAATCAATAATGACTCCCCAGTTCATTTGATTTTCTGCAATGTTTCTTTCTTCTAACAATAAACGAACATCATATGGTAGTGCGCTTACAACTTTTACTTCTTCACCTAAAATCATTCGATTACCCCCCGATAATTTCATTTACCATAACACACCTTTCCTGTCGCTGACAAGTACTTCGTTTATCAGTCATTTTAACGGTCTAAACGTCTTATACAACGATTAAAAAATTCTAAAATAACGTTAAATTCCGCCTCTATTATAACTTCGCATTAAACTTTAAATTAGATCATTAATTTCAATTTAATAAATAATCATCATCACTATTTATAAGCTTGACATAGCAGTCATTTTTCCGTAAGTTAATCGTAGGGGCAATACAAAGCATGCAGGTATGAGAGTGCTTTAATTAATAGAATTGGGGAGAGATTTTATTCATGAAAAAAACAGTATTGGTTACAATGGGGTTAAGTGCATTACTTGTGCTTGGCGGGTGCAGTTCGAGTCATTCATCAAAAGATAGTTCAAAAAAAGTAAGTGTCGCAAAAGTTGAAAAAAAAGACGTTAAAAAAGATGCTGAAAAAGTATTAGCTTATATCTATGGCGGAAAAGAAGAATCATTCAATACAGTATCTACAGAATCTGCTGATACCGTAAAAGACCATTTGATTAATACATTATCAAAAAAGCAAGAAACGTTCTTTACTGAAAATGGTCATTTAGCTGACTATGCTTTGAAAGTTGACGGGTCAATTTATACAGCTAATGAAATAATTAAAGATTATTCAAAAGCTTACTTAGATCAAACTAATAAATTAACAGATTATAAAGTTAAATCAGTTTCCATAAATGGTAATGACGCTACTGTTAAGGCAACATTCACACCAATTGCATCATTATCAGAAGCAAATCCAATTGGTAGTGCACGATCAGAAATATTTGGTGGTATTGATAATGACACCATTGTGCGCGATTCACAAAATAAAGACGTTAAGGAAATTAATAGACTCATTACGTTAAAACTTTACGGTGTCTATTATGGTCAAATGGATAGTAATCCAGAATTAGCACCAAAGACTAAAGAAATTGAATTCACATTAAAAAAATCTGACAAACACTACGTGGCTAATTTAGACACATTTACGGAATTAGCCAAAGCATCACGAGAAAAAGTCTACTCAGATTCAAAAGGCTCAGATTCTGTCACTAAATCATCATCGAGCAAGCTCTAATTTTTCTAATTGCACGATATAAGTCGCGTTGATGCCCCTTAATTCATGCTCTACAATAACTGTTGTTAGTGATAGAAATTCTATCACTGGCAACAGTTTTTTTATTCCCCATTAAAATCACACACAATTTTAGAACACAAAAAAAGCCCTTTTCAATTACTCGAAAAGGACTTCCATGATTTCATTCTAGGCTTCTTGCGCCTGTATTTTTGCGGCACGTTCTTTGTACATCTCAACTTCGTCATCACTTGCTAGAACAAAATGTTCTGGCGAAATTTCGACCATTCGACGTTGCTTGCCATCCGCTTCAACTGATGAATCGTACGGAACCTGAATACGATTACGTTCAAACTCAGGATCAGGCACAGGTACTGCAGAAATCAAACTAGCCGTGTAGTCATGCAAGGGATGCGTATAAATTTCATCCGCTGGTGCAATTTCTAACAACTTACCGTAATGCATCACACCGATTCGATCACTGATATATTTAACCATTGATAAATCATGCGCAATAAACAAATACGTTAAGTTATGCTCAATTTGTAATTCTTTCAACAGGTTAACAACCTGCGCTTGAATGGAAACATCTAAAGCTGAAATGGGTTCATCAGCAATAATAAACTTAGGTTCAACAGCTAAAGCACGGGCAATCCCGATTCGTTGGCGTTGCCCACCTGAGAATTCATGTGGATAACGACTAGAATGATCTTTATTCAAACCAACCGTCTCCAATAATTCCTCAACTCGTTTTGCGCGTGCCTCATCATTTGCTGCCAGATGATGAATATCAATCCCTTCAGCCACAATATCTTTCACTTTCATTCGTGGATTCAAAGAAGCATAAGGATCTTGAAAAATCATCTGCATATCACGTCGAAATTGCAATTTATCTTTTTTTGATTTAATTTTACGAATATCCACGCCATCGAAATCAATTTTACCATCCGTTGGTTCATATAAATTGATGATACTACGTCCCGTTGTCGTTTTACCAGACCCTGACTCGCCCACCAAGCCAAACGTCTCGCCTTCATAAATATCAAATGAAATATCATCGATAGCTTTCACTTCGTCCAGTTTGCCAACATTGAAATATTGTTTTAAATGACGTACTTTTAAAATTTTGTTTTTCTTTTTTTCAACCACGTTCAGCGCCCCTTTCTTAGTTTTCTACCAAATTTTGATCCGCTTTAATTTTTGTTTCTTGTTGCTCTACAAAAATCTTGTAACGTCTTTGAATTTCAACTGGCGGTGTCACTTTAGGTGCATCTGGATGTAACAACCAAGTCGCTGCTGCATGCGTTGGTGACACATCGAAAAATGGTGGTTGTTGTTCTGTATCAATCTTCATTGCATAGTCATTACGAGCAGCAAAAGCGTCCCCTTTTGGTGGATCCAATAAATCTGGAGGTGTTCCTGGAATCGCATATAAGTGTTCACTATCAAGGGTTGGCATTGAATTCAATAAGCCCCAAGTATAAGGATGTTGTGGATTATAAAAGACTTCATCAACCGTCCCATATTCAACAATTCGACCCGCGTACATGACCGCTACACGATCCGCCATTCCAGCTACAACACCCAAATCATGCGTAATAAAAATGATTGACGTTTCAATTTTTGACTGTAATTCTTTCATTAATGCTAAAATTTGAGCTTGAATGGTCACATCTAAAGCCGTCGTTGGTTCATCAGCAATCAAAATTTCTGGGTAACAAACAAGCGAAATTGCAATAACGATTCGTTGACGTTGACCACCAGAGAATTGATGAGGATAATCTTTAAATCGTCTTTCAGCATCTGTAATACCAACTAATTTTAAAATTTCTAAGGCTTGCGCCATCGCTTTTTCTTTTTTTACATGTTTGTGTTTCATTAAGGGTTCAGCAATTTGTTTACCAATTCTCATGGTTGGATCTAAAGACGTCATTGGATCTTGGAAAATCATCGCGATATCCTTACCACGAATCCCTTCCATCTGCTTCTCTGACTTTTTAAGTAAATCTTCACCATGATACAGAATTTCGCCACCCATCACTTCTGCATTATTAGCTAACAAACCCATCAAACTTTTTGTTGTCACAGATTTACCGGAACCCGATTCGCCAACGATTGCTAAAGTTTCACCTTTAGCCAGATGAAAACTAACATCACGTATGGCTTTAACATCTCCGGCATACGTATGAAAATTAATTTCTAGATGATTAACTTCTAAAATATTTTCTGTCATTTTTCAACACCTACTCTTTCGTTTTTGGATCAAAGGCATCACGGAGTCCATCACCCAATAAGTTAAAGGCAACCATGATAATACATAAGACAATTGCCGGATACCACATTTGGTATGGCAAGAATTGGAAGTTCTTTTGACCATCATTCAATAATGAGCCCAATGAAGCTTGAGGGGCACTAATCCCAATCCCAATAAAACTTAAGAAGGCTTCGAAGAAAATAGCACTTGGAATCGTGAACATCGTTTGAATAATAATGACACTCGATAAGTTAGGTAATAAATGTTTCACCGCAATTTTAACCGGTGATTCACCTAACGTTCGAGCTGCAAGAATGTATTCTTGATCTTTTAATTTCAATGTCTGTGCTCGAATTAGTCGAGCCATGGTTGTCCAACCTGTTACCGCAATTGCCAAAATAATTGACGTTAAACCTGGTTTGAAAACTAATAACATTAAAACAATCACAACCAAGTTAGGGACAGATGAAATAATTTCGATGATTCGTTGCATGACTGTATCAACACGGCCTCCGCGCCAACCGGACAAAATCCCGTAAGCAACCCCAACACCTAAATCAACTAATGCGGCAACTAATGCCACAATTAAAGAAATCTTAGTCCCATACATAATTCTTGATAATAAATCACGACCAAAAACATCTGTTCCTAAAATAAAGTATTTATCTTTTGGAATATTATTTTGTTTATACGCGTCATACCAGTCACCTGATGACGTTTTTAATTTACCGTTGATGCCATTAATGTCAACACCTGGAATTTTAGGTGGTAAATTAGTGTACTCAACATTTTGTTTCGTCGCACTGTGTGGCGCTAAAATGGGTGAACCAAAAGCCAAAATAAAGATGGCAACAAGAACCCAAAGTGAGATAAAAGCCCCTTTATTTTTCTTTAATCGACGCCAAGCATCCTGAACGAAAGTCAACGACGGTGCAGCAATTTTTTCATTATCAATAGTGTTATTTTTATCTAACGGTTCAAATGCATCTACTGGTAGGTCAATTTTATCTGCCATCGTTAATTTCTCCTTCCAGTTAATCGAATTCTTGGATCAATAATACCGTAAATGATATCTGTTAATAAAATAACAACAACTAATCCAGCTGAGTACAGCATAGTAACGCCCATGATTGTTGGGAAATCATTCGTTAAAATTGATTTAACGAATTGCTCCCCAATACCAGGAATTGAGAAAATGTTCTCAACAACCATTGAACCAGTCATTAATGCGACCGTGTAAGGGCCAATTAATGTCACTAATGGAATTAAACTATTACGTAAAGCATGATGGAAAACCACCCCGAACTTCGTTAATCCTTTAGCCTTAGCAAGTTCAATGTAGTCACTACTCAAGACATCGACCATTTCGGTTCGAATGAACCTGGCCGTCTCCGCCAATGGCCCAACACCCAAAGCAATTGTTGGTAGAATCGTGTAACTGAATCCACCCCAATCGGCAATAGGTAACCACCCTAACTTCAATCCAACATAGTACTGTAATAAAACAGCTAATACGAAGGAAGGAATTGAAATACCCAAGATTGATAAAATAGTTGAAGAGGTATCAATCCAAGTATTTTTGTTAATGGCACCAATAGCACCAATCACAATTCCGATGACCAATCCGAAGATAATGGCTTGCAGTCCAAGCTGCCCAGATGGTCCAATACGACTTGAAATTAAGTATGAAACAGGCTGATTACTGTATTGGAATGATGTTCCTAAATCACCCTTGATCAAGCCCAATAAGTAAATGGCATATTGTTGCCAAACAGGCTTATTCAATCCGTATTGTTCATTCATAATGTGTAATTGTTCCGTTGTCATTTTTTGTTGATTCGCATAAGGTGATCCAGGCATTAACTTCATTAAAAAGAAGGTAATGGTTGCGACTAAAAACAACGTCAGTAGCATATAAAAAATTCGTTTAACTAGGTATTTACCCATAATTCTGACCCTCACTTTTGCTTTATTATGTAATTAAAACAAGTCAGAGCCAACCATAATGGCTAGCTCTCACTTGTTAAATTTTAATCCACAGCTTATTTATTTAGTAACGTAAGCATCTTTGAAATTGTAGTTAACACCGGCGCCATTGTAGATAACACCTTTAACAGTTGATCTTAATAATTGAGCTTGAGACATTTGGTAAAGTGGTGAGATTCCTTGGTCCTTCATTAAGATTTTTTCAGCTTTAACTAAATCATCCCAACGTTTTTCTGTATTACTTGCATCTGTTGTTTTTGATGCTTTGATTAAGGCATCGTACTCACTATTCTTCCATTTACCTGCATTTTGTGAGTTATCTGAAGTAAATAAATCTAAGAATGAAATTGGGTCTGAAAAATCTGCTCCCCATGCCGTAATAACAATATCGAAATCACCACTAGCTGATCTTGCCAAACGTGATTTGAATGGAATATTAGTCAACGTGACCTCTGAACCAGATAAGTTTTTCTCAATAGCATTTTGTAAAAATTCATTTGTTTTTTTAGCTTTATCTGTGTCTTCACTCATAATTGAGAAACTAGCTTTTTTAATACCTTCTTCTTTCAAACCAGCTTTCCATAATTCTTTTGCTTTAGTAACGTCTAACCCTGAAGCTGATTTAACAGCTGATTCTTTGGCGAAATCTTCACCTGTTTTAGGATTTGAAGCAAGCCCTGTTGAAACTAAACCTGTAGCAACTGTTGATCCGTCACCCAATATTTTATCTACAAATTGTTTTCTGTTGATAACCATTGATATTGCTTGACGAATTTTTTTATTTTTAAATAATTTATTTGTTTGATTATATTGTAAGTAGAATGTTGATGCTTGTTTACGTGTAATGTATTCTTTATCTGAACTCAACGTTTTAGCCTGTTCAGCTGATAAGTTCGTCATATCCAATTTTTTACTTTGGTATAAATTGTAACTTGTTGTGTTATCTTTAGAAACTTGGAAATTCATTTGTGATAACTTAACTGCTTTTTTATCCCAGTAAGAGTTATTTTTCTTTAATTCCCAAGTTAAGTTAGTTCCAGTCCAATCATTTAACGTAAATGGACCATTATAAACCATGTATTTACTTTGCGTTCCATATTTAGAACCATACTTTTCAACTACTTTTTGATTTTGTGGATAGAATGCTGGAAATCCCATTAATAATTTGAAATAAGGTACCTTTTTATCAAGTGTTACGACCAACGTATGTTTATCAGTTGCTTTGATTCCCAATGTTGAAGGTGCCATTTTACCAGTGCTGATAGCATCATAATTTTTGATTCCTGAGAAGAGGTATGCATATTGTGAAGCTGTTTTAGGATTAACTGTTCGTTGCCATGAATAAACGAAATCTTGCGCCGTGACATCATCTCCGTTACTCCATTTAGAATCACGAAGTTTAAAGGTATATGTCATGCCATTTTTTGTAACCGTTGTTTTAGTAGCAAGTGCATTCAAAATTTTACTATTCTTACCAATACTATACAATCCTTCATTTGTATTGTTCAACATATTAAAACTAACCGTATCTGTTGCAGTAGATAAATCCATCGATGGTAATTCCGCTGTTTCAGACCAATTAATGACTTGTTTATCAGCCAGCTCCTTGCTACTACCTGAAGATGACGACTTAGATCCACATGCTGCCAAGACGATGACAGACAATGCAAGTACACCACTTAATTTCAACACTGACTTTAACTTCATAATATGACCTCTCCTTTTTTATTTACCTTTTTTTAACGTAAATTCATCTTACATGAGAATAAGATTAAAATCAACTGTAAATTCTCATTTATTTTAAATAAAGTCAAGTAAATCTATTAAATAGGCATTTATACATCTTTTTAATCCTTTAAAACTCATTTTTAAACATATTACTAAAATAAAAAATGAGAAAACAGCCATTATTTATTGTGAATTCTCATTTAATTAATATTCTAACTTTCGCGGGTCGAATATTATTCTTGATAAATGTTATACTTAAGCTATTAATTAAGTTCCACGAGGAGGTTCTCATGAAAGAAACTTATTCTACAGAAATACCAGTCATTGATGTTTTTATTGCCGGTATCGAAAAACAACGCGAAAATTTAGACTATACAATGTCAGAATTAGCAGCATTAGTTGAAGCAAACAATATGCATGCAGTTGAAGATATTCGTCAAAAATTGGATCGGCCTACTGCTGCTCTCTACTTTGGTAAAGGTAAAGCAGAAGAATTCAAGACCGCCAGTGAAGAACAAGGCGTTAAAATTTTAATTGTCAATGATGAACTATCACCCACTCAAATTCGTAACCTTGAAGCTGCTTCAGGTATGGAAGTTATGGATCGTACGGGATTAATCTTGGCTATTTTCGCTTCCAGAGCACAATCACGCGAAGCAAAACTCCAAGTTCAGATGGCTCAGCTTCAATACCAATTACCTCGTTTAAGAGGGATGCAAGATAAATTAGATCAACAATCCGGTGGTGGACTTGCTAACCGTGGTGCTGGTGAAACAAAGATTGAATTAGACCGTCGTGTTATTGAAAATCGGATTAACCACATCAAAAAAGACTTAGCTGAAATGGACAAGGAAGAAACTACTAGACGTAAACAACGTGATAAATCTGGTATTCCTACGGTTGCATTAGTTGGTTATACTAACTCAGGTAAATCAACAACAATGAACGGCTTGTTGCGTTTAATTGGACAAGATGAAGACAAACAAGTTTTTGAAAAAAATATGTTGTTTGCCACATTAGATACAAGCGTTCGTAACATTCAATTTGAAGATAAAAAACAAATCTTATTAAGTGATACTGTTGGATTTGTTAGCAAATTACCTCATCAGCTAGTTAAGGCCTTCCGTACAACCTTAGCTGAAGCAGCTCAAGCTGACCTACTCATTCAAGTAATTGATGTTGCTGACAAGCATGCTAAAGAAATGATTCAAACAACCGAAGAGACCTTAAAAGCTATCGGTGTTGAAAATATTCCAATGATTTATGCTTACAATAAAGCTGATTTGGCTGATATTGCTTATCCGACTTTCTCTGATGATAACTTCACTTATAGTGCTCGTGATGAAAAATCGCTTAACCAATTAGTTGATATTATCAAAAAAAATGTTTTTAAAGACAATGAAGTCATGACTGTTCTTATTCCATTCGATAAAGGACAGCTTGTTGATTTAATTAACGAAAAAACAACAATCTTGGAAACAGATTATGAAGAATTAGGGACGAAATTAAAAATTGATGCCCCTAAAATCATCGCAAATCAGTTACAAGATTACATCATTTAACACAATATAAAGGCATTACTAAATTTGGTAGAAAATACTTAATTTAGTAATGCCTTTTTTGATGTCAGTCTAGTTATTAGATTAATTGCGCGATCCTCGGCGTTATGCTAAGATTCTAGTATTCATTTTATAAAAAGGGGGATTCAATTTTGGAAAAAAAACCAGCAGTTGAACTAAACAGATCGTTAGGTTTATGGTCAGCATTATCATTAGTCATTGGAACTGTCATCGGTTCCGGCATCTTTTTTAAACAAGCTTCGGTGCTTGATTATACCGGCTCTACTACAAACGCTTTACTTGCGTGGCTATGTGGTGGCGTCATAACCTTAACCGCTGGATTAACTGTTGCTGAAATTGGATCCCAGATTCCACAAACTGGTGGCCTATATATCTATATGGAAAAAATTTACGGCAAGATTTGGGGATTTTTAGCTGGTTGGATGCAAGTGATTGTTTACGGACCAGCCATGATTGCTGCGTTAGGTGCCTATCTCGCTATTTTAATCGTTGATTTTTTTAGTCTCCCAGCTGGTTATTCACATCTAGTTGCATTGATTGCGATTATTTTTATTGGCTCACTCAATATGCTATCGAATCGTTACGGGGCTTCATTTCAAATTGTCACAACTATTTGTAAATTATTTCCAATTGCTGCAATTATTATTTTCGGTTTATTTTTCGGTAATTCAAATGCGCTTGGCCAATCACTTACAACTATTAATCACTCGACTAGTAACTTTGGTGTCGGTATTCTAGCTACATTATTTGCCTATGATGGCTGGATTCTGATTGCCAATATGGGGGATGAAATTAAAAATCCTAAAAAAACATTACCTAGAGCCATCGTTTTAGGAATCTCAATTGTCCTTATCGTTTACGTTCTCGTTTCATTCAGTATTATGCGTGTCATGCCTGCTAACCAAATTCATCAACTAGGTGAAAATGCCACACCACAATTTGCCAAGATTGCTTTTGGTCAAATTGGTGGCAAAATCATGAACATCGGGGTGATTATTTCTATCCTTGGTTGTATGAACGGGAAAATTATGACTTTTCCTCGAATCATGTGGGCAATGGGTAAAAATAAACAACTACCTTTCCATAAACAGCTATCTTACTTACATCCAAAATCACATTCACCCGTTATCGCTACGTGCGTCGCATTGAGCATTGCGGCTATCATGATTTTATTTTTTGATGCTGACCGCTTATCTGAAATCTGTATTTTTACGGTATATTGCTTCTACGTTATGACTTTCATTGGCGTCTTTATCCTACGCCATCGGAACAAAGGAACTCAGTTAAAACGTGTTTTTTCTTTACCTCTATATCCAATCACACCTATCATCGCTATCTTAGGCGCCGCATTTGTCCTAATTAGCGAAATCCAATCAGACATTGTCGGTGTCTTAACTTCATTTACAATTGTTGCGATTGGTATTCCTGTTTATCTCTATGAAACACATAAAAATTTATAATAAAAAAGCCGTAATGACGATATTGTCATTACGGCTTTACTATTGGTCTATATCTTTTCCCGGGAAATTTACTTTTTAAGCTAAACGTCTTTCTAAGTACCTTGAAACCAAAGATAGCGCATAACAAACAACAAAGTACATTACTGCTAAGGCTAAGAACATTGGAATGACATAATTAGTATTTTGACCGTAAACTAATTGCGCATGGTATAGCAACTCTGGTAAAACAATAATTGTTGCTAACGACGTATCCTTAATCAATGAGATAAATTGACTAACCAATGGTGGAATCATTTTCTTTAGTGCTTGTGGTAAGACGATAACACGCAATCCTTGCCAATAAGTTAATCCATTAGCGCGAGCACCTTCCATTTGACCCGGTTCAACAGCTTGAATCCCACTTCGAATAATTTCAGCTAGCATTGCTGATTCAAAAACCGTCATTGCTAACGTTGCTGACCAGAAGATTGATAAGCGAATGCCCACATTAGATAGACCAAAGTAGACGAAAAATAGTATTAAAAGTAATGGCAAATTACGAATTAAATCAATTACAAATCCAACTATCGCAGATAACCGTTTCACTTTAATGTACCGTGTTAGGCCTAGAATAGCGCCAATAATAAAACTAAAAATAATTGAAATGACTGAAACTTCAATTGTTACTAATAACCCCTGTAACAAGTAATGAATATTGTCCCAACTATATGCTGCAATAAAATCTGACATAACCTTCTAGACCTCCTTTACCCTAATTTCTTTTCTAAATGTCTCATGTAGTAACTCAATGGCATTGTGATAATTAAATATAAAACCCCAACGATAATATACGTGTTAAACGTATCAAATGTTGTTGATGCAATAATATCACCCTGGTACATCAAATCAAATCCAGCAACGAATGCCAAAACAGATGAATTCTTTACCAAGTTAATGAATTGGTTACCTAATGGTGGAATGACATATTTAAAGGCTTGTGGCAAAATAATATAAACCATTGATTGCATGAACGTTAAGCCATTTGAACGAGCGCCTTCCATTTGTCCTGGGTCGACAGCTCGAATACCTGCTCGAACCGTTTCTGCAATAAAAGCAGATGTATAAATCGTTAACCCGATTGTTCCAGCCGTAAACCCATTAATATTCGTGACATACATAGGGACCACAACATAGAAGAACATTGCGACAACCAGTAATGGAATATTTCTGAAAACTTCGATATAAATACGTGCAATAATTTTTAAAATTCGGTATGGCATTTCTTCTAATATTGCAAAGAAAGAACCAATAATTAAACTAAAAAGCAATGCGAGTACACTTGAGAACAGCGTGTAACAAAGCCCTGTTAGTAACGCTTGCCAATTTTCTACAAAAATCGTAATCATTGTTGACTCGCCTCCTTCACGCTAAAGCCTGGAATAGTTCCAAACCATTTATTTAGTAATTTTTCATATGAACCATCGGCACGCATTTCAGCTAAAGCCTTGTTGATTTGCTTCTTGAACGGATCTTGTCCTTTATCAATTGCAATCCCATAAGGTTCATGTGTAAAGGTCCCACCGACAACGGAAAATTCAGGATTTTCTTTAACCATCCCGTATAAAATACCATTATCAGTTGTTAAGGCATCACCTTGTCCTGATTTCAATGCAGTTAACGCTTGCGCATAATCATCAAGTTCCAGCACTTTAGCCTTAGGCGCATACTTTTTCATGTTGATTACTGATGTTGATCCTTTAACCCCTAACACAATCATGCCGTTTTTATTCAAATCTTTAACTGATTTAATTGAACTTGTTTTCTTAACTAAAATTGATTGTCCGGCAGCAAAATATGACTTAGAAAAATCAACTTGTTTTTCACGTTCTTTAGAAATTGACATTGTCGCAATAATGGCATCAATATTTCCATTTTTTAAAAGTGGAATTCTTGTTTTACTTGTTACTTGAACAAAATTTGCCTTGGCATCTTTGCCAAGTACTTTCTTTGTCACAGCATTGGCAACATCAATATCAAATCCTTGAATCTTATCCGTTTTGATATTCATTAAGCCAAATAATTTTGTATCTGCTTTAACACCCCAGTTAATTGTTTTTGCTTTTTTGGTTGTCGTTAAAACATCGGTTTTACTTTTTGCACCACAACCTGCGATAACTAATACCATTATTAAGCTTATAAACAATAAACTAATTTTTCTTAATCGTTTCATCATTTAATCCCCATTCTCACAGCCTTAATTTTCTTAATGTTTAATAATTTTACTCAAGAATTTTTTAGCACGTTCTTCTTTTGGATTATCGAAAAATTCTGACGTTGTATCATCTTCAAGAATTTGACCATCAGCCATAAAAATAACACGATCAGCAACTTCACGAGCAAAACCCATTTCATGAGTCACAACAATCATTGTAATACCGTCATTTTTGGCAATATCTTTCATAACTTTCAAGACATCATCAATTGTTTCAGGATCCAATGCAGATGTTGGTTCATCAAATAATAATGCTTTAGGTTTCATCGCTAAACTACGTGCAATAGCAATTCTCTGTGATTGCCCACCTGATAACATGCGAGGATATGATTCTGCTTTATCTGCAAGACCTACCGTTTTTAATAAATCTAATGCAATTTTTTTATTTTCAGCTTCGTCACGTTTTAAAACTAACCGTGGTGCAAGCATAATATTTTCTAAAACCGTTTTATTTTCGTATAAGTTAAAATGTTGAAACACCATACCAACATTTTTTCTAATTTTATCAATATTGGTCTTTTTGTCTGCTAAATCAAAGTTATCCACTAATAATTGTCCCTCATTAACTTGTTCCAATCCGTTAATCGTTCTAATTAGTGTACTTTTCCCCGATCCAGATGGTCCAATAATAACGACCACTTCACCTGCTTCAACCTTTAAATTAATATTCTTCAATGCGTGAAATTTATCATAGTATTTCTCCACATTTTTAAATTCGATCATTGCCATACTATCCAGCCCCTTCTCTTAACTCTTTTATACTTTTTTTGTGATGTCTTAATTATACTACCAAATGAGCATTTAGTTACGTTGTTTTTTTTAATGTCCACATAACCACAAAAAAAAGTGATAACAATTTATTTCATTTGCCATCACTTTTATTATTAATCTGCTTTTTCTTTATATGCAATTTGGACTTTAACATGGAATTTGTGCGTTTCTTCAATCACCGATGATCGCCCAGCAATCTTCTGATTTCCACCATGGACCGTTAGTGTTGCTAGATAAATATCATATTGATCTTTAGCTGTTTTGATATCAGATAAGCCAGCATGTGTTAAATGACCAATCAATTGTTGATCAATCTGATTCATCCCAGCATAAATATTCATCTTGTCACCTTCTGTTTTTAATTCAAAAAATGGAAAGGCAACAGGTTGCGCCAATTCTGACACCGGTTTACCCGTATTTTGAATTTCTTTCATAATGGCTTCATCTGATAATCCTGCGTAATCAAAATCTGAATAATTAAATGTCTTCATTTGATGTGCTATTTTTTGAATCGCTACTTTTTCATTTCTAGTTGACTTAATCGTAGCTGGCATCATCATTTTAGAATCAAATAACCCATTCGTTTGAACATAGCCAGGTTGCGTACGATGACGCCGGTTTTCTTCAAGTGCTTGCTTAGGTGGGCCACCTAATAATTTTTCAATCTTCGGAGATGGATCAAACTTAGTTGTTTTATTCGTAAAGTAATAAATAACATTCAAAACGACAAAATATAACAAAATAAAAAATACAAGAATGAATAAACTTCCTCGAGCATAATAGCCATTTATAAAATATCGAGAAGCAATATACAATAAATACCAGTTACCCATGAAGCCTAAGACAGTATAAATTCTATTTTTCAATTTTAAATTAACGTTAAAAAAGCCCAAATAGTGATTTGCTAAATCTAATAAACTAAACATTTTTTTACCTCCAATCCTTAATCTGCATCTGTCGCCGTACTTGCTTGAACCTTTGTCACCGCTTTAGTCGTCTTAGGATCAGTCTTAGTTGTTACATTCGCACTTGACGTGTCTGCATCTGAACTTGCGTCATCAGCTGTACTTGAACTGCTTTCTGTCGTCGTATCATCTGCACTCGAACTGGATGCCTTATCTGATGACGTTGTTTCATCAGTAGCACTTGAACGACTTGATTCAGGCTCTGAACTTTCCGATGAAGATTCTGAGTCTGCAGAACTTGTTTCTGCAGAAGATTGGACTTTTTTTGAACTCGAATTATCGTCCACTTTAGGTGCCATTGACGATGAAGATGATGAAACTACCGAAGAGACGACTTCTGCCCCTTCGTTTGTATGCGTTGTTTTATTAACAACGACGTTAGTTGCTCCCAATGCAAGAACCATAGAGACAATCGCAAAAGGTGTAATAAATGGTGGCGTTCTATAAGCCATTAACTTTCACTCCAATTTTATGCTTCTTCCATTAAAACATACGCTGTTGAATTTTATTCGAAGATAATCTTAATTTTTCACTAATTTTTCTTGGCACTCGTCACAAATTCCGTGTAATTCAAATTTATGCTCTTCTATTTTATAACCGGGTAATTGCTTTTCAAAGTAACCTAACGGACAACTGTCAAGTTCAACAACTTTACTACAAGACGTGCAAATAAAATGATGATGATGTTTATGACTAAAATCGCATTGATACTTCACACAGGCCCTTTCACCATTCATTCGTTGTTCAACAAGTCCCATTTCTTTAAAAGCTTTAATATTCCGATAAATCGTATTATGACTCATCCCTGGATATTGATTTCTCATGTAATCATCTACAATGGTTACATCAACATAAGCTTCCTCATATTGACTTAAGTAGGTTAACAAACTTTTTCTTTGTTTCGTAATTTTATAGTTATTTTCTTTTAATATATGCAATGCGTCGTTAATTAATTCAGTCAAAAGGTTAGTCTCCATTTCTAAATAATAATGATTACTCTTTAAAAAGAATACCATATCAAATAAAAAAAGCAATCAGGCTCAATCTAATGATCGTATCAACGTATCAATTTGTTTTTTCGCATCAACCAAATGATCATTAATAATCACATGCGCAATCCCTTCAAGAGCTGCCGGCAATTTCATGTCTCGTTTAGCTTCGCCAGAATCTAATCGTAAACTTTGATTTTGAACAGTATCACCACGTTTAGCTAAACGGTCTTGCAGTATCTGGTTATCAGACACGCATAAATATAAAATAACTGTTTCCTTTGATAATTCTTTCGAATACGTGATAGCACCAGCAGTATCTAGAACAATCGTCGCATTTTTTGACTCAGCCCAAGCAGCATCTAACGCTTCCCTTGACGAGCCATAATAATGGCGATCGTATGCAACATGTTCCAAATAATGAAAATTAAAAAAAGTATCGTTTGATTCAAAATAATAATCGCGACCATCTATTTCATTAACTCTTGGTTGCCTCGTAGTATGCGTAATCACCTTTTTAGCGTCATATCGCTCAGTCAAGTAATCTCTAATTGTTGTTTTACCTGTTCCAGGAGCTCCTGTGATCACAAATATTCGCTTTTTCATCAAATCATTCCTTTATCTTTTTTACACTGCTTTATTCATTTCAAAAATTTTCAATTAATATAAACTAAATGACTTGCATTCTTTTTACATACGTAATATACTAATCTTCTACTACGAAATCCAGAATGCGCTTTCATAGTAGTAAGATATAGAAATACGGAGGATACACTTATGAAATTTGGAACATTTAGTAAAAACTGGTATACGATTTCTTTAGATACTGAAAAACAAATCTTTATTGCTAGTTCAAAAAATAATCCAGCCATTTCAGGTTCTGGGGTAACAATCGAAACAGCCGTTTCCAACTTATCAACAGAAATGAAATATGTTCAATCTGGACAATTTGTATAGAGGGTAAATGTGAGCTCACGCACATCAACCCTTTTTTATTTGCCCTTTTTTAACGATTAAATCGGGCCATCAGTTTCTTAATGGGGACATATAATAAACTCACAATAATAATTGTGGAAATTGAATTTACCACAGTTGCTGGCAAACTCAGAAAAGCTTGAACAATCGCAACCTTTAAGCTAACACCCTTAATCATTGCCTCGCCAATAGATACTAAATACGACGTCCCAATTTTACCAATTCCTGCAGTTGCAGCCACAATAATAATCCAGTATTTACCCTGATAATTTTTTAATAACTTCATCATACCGGTCACTAATAACGCAATCGCAATCACCTCAAGTACGGTAAAATACGACGTATCAGCATATCCATTCAGTACATCAAACAAACCAAGACCAATTGCGCCTGCAATTGTGCCATAGCTAAAACCTAAAAAAATAACGGCTAATGCTGCTAATGAATTACCAAAATGAATAAAAGGTTTACCCACCATTGCTGGAATTGGAATTCTAAAAACTGAAATACCAATATAAATAATTGCCGCGAATAATCCCGCCAAAATAATCTTTCTTAATCGTTCATTTCTCATTTTATTTTTCCATCCTTTGATTAATATCAGGTAAAATACTCATAAAATTCACGCCTAATCTCACATCAAGCTTTTCATTATCAGAAATACCCATAGCCTTCCAAGTTTCTTCCACCGCAAATTTTAGTGCTTCTTTTAACGGTCTACCCGTCATTAATTCCCCTACCACACAACTTGCAAGTAAGTCCCCTATACCAAAATAATGCGACTCACGTTTTTCTTTCAATACCCAACCAGATTCACCATTTTCTGTTCGAAAAGCGACCCCAATTTGTTTTCGTTCATTAGTAACACCTGTAATCACAATCGCTTTTAAATTTAATTTTTCCAATAAATATTTTAATAACCGATTAACTTCTGTTTCATCAGGCTTTTTTTGATACCGTTCGTCTGCTAACAAATAGGCTTCCGTTAAATTGGGTAAAATCAAATCCGCTTGTGTTAGACACAACTCTCTCAAATCATTAACGTAATCGTTAGTCATCCCAGAATAAAGCTCTCCATGATCAGCCATAACTGGATCAATGACGGTCAATTTTTCATCATTGGATAACTCAGCCAACAAACTTTGCATCGCTTTGACGCTCTCTCTTGTTCCTAAATAACCGAGATATGCACCTGTGAATTGAACTGGAATCCTTGCCCACTGCGCTTTAAAAGCCTGAATTGACTGTGACACATCTAATTTAACCGGTGTCCCAAATCCACCAGTATGACTACTTAACAACATCGTTGGTAAAATGGTCGTTCGTTGCTGATAACTTGCCAAAATAGGAATTGCAATCCCTAATGAGACACCACCAACGCTAGATAAATCTTGTGCAATAAGTAATTGTTTCACTATTTCACCTACTTCTTTTAAAGTTATTCATTTCATTATAAAGTGAATACGCCAGAATAGCGATATTTAATGACTATTCTCAAAATAAAAAACCTGCTGATTCTTTCTATCAACAGGTTCACTCTCTATTCAGTTATCTTTTGTCGCCCAATAGCATGTTTCAACATAAATGGCGCTAAGATTGTTGATACAATAATCACCATAATCACCGCAGAATAATATTCCGTTGATAACAGATGTGCTTCATACCCTATTTGAACAATAATCAATGCCATTTCACCACGAGAAATCATCCCCGCACCAATCACATAAGCACTATTTAAATCAAATCCAAGTAATTTGGCACCAAGCCCACCACCAAGTAATTTAGTGAGCACTGCTAGAATCGTTAAAATAACAATAAACCAGATACTGTCCATAAAACCATCAAATGACATATTTAACCCAATACTTGTGAAAAACATAGGTATGAACACTGCGTATCCAATTGGTTCAATATTAGCATCAATCTCTTTTTTATAAGGCGTTTGTGCCACTGCAATTCCAGCAAAGAACGCTCCAATTACTGCACTTAGCCCCACTAAGTCAGCCAAATATGCCATACCCAAACAAATAACCAATGACATAATGGTAACCGATGAACCCACCAATAATCGTTCACTCAGCCTCATTAAGAAAGGCGCCACCCATTTGAATAAAATGAAAATACCGATAAAATAAATAAATTCCAATAAGAAACCAAACCAGATATTCGTCTGTACGCCGTCCCCAGTATTAGTAATATTACCAAACATACTGATTAAAATACTCAAGATAACGACAGCCAAAATATCATCAACAACTGCGGCACCTAAGATTGTCGCGCCTTCTTTTGAATCTAATCGTTTCAATTCTTTCAATACTTCAACTGAGATACTGACTGAAGTTGCCGCAAATATAACGCCTAAGAACAACGCTGACTCAAAGCCAAAATGATACATTCGACCAAAGTAATACACAACTACAATGGGAAAAATAACACCTAAAGTCGCAACTGACAAAGCTGGTTTTAAATATTTTTTTAATAACGTCAAGTCACTTTCTAGTCCTGCCATAAACATCAAAATAATCACACCAATTTCTGCAAACATCGCAAATAAATGATCTGAATGAACCCAGCCTAACATTGCTGGGCCAAGTAAAACACCAACCAATAACTGACCGATAACACTTGGTACACCAATTCGTGTACTTAAATGACCCGCAATCGATGTCGCAACCAATACCAAACAAATTGTTCCTAAAAATGCCATTGTTTCTCCTCTCGTTCGTTACTATCCTTATTAACCATAACATACATTTAAAATAAAAAGCAGCAAATCCCTTTGCGGAATTTACTGCTATCATTCACTTAATTAAAATTAAGCTTCTTCACTGTTAAAGACATATTTTGCTACAAATGCAGCAATAGCACCACCAACTAATGGGGCAAAAATAAATACCCAAAGTTGTGAAAGTGCATCGCCACCAGCATAAAGTGCAGGTCCGATACTACGAGCAGGGTTAACTGAAACCCCTGTAAGTGGTAAACCGACAAAAATAAGAACTGTCAATGTTAGCCCAATAACAAACCCAGCAATATTACTGTTACCGAATTTTTCACTCGTTACCATCAAAATAATTAAGATGAATAAGAACGAGAATAAGGCTTCAACGAAAAATGCCATTCCACCAGGAATAGTTGAATAGCTATTTGAGCCAAAGCCATCAGGAACTTTTGTTGTGTCTGACATTGATGAAATAATCATTTTAACAACGCTTGATGCAACAATAGCCCCTAAAATTTGACTAATCCAGTAAGCAAACATATCAGTCAATGACATGCGCTTGTTGATGTACATTGCCAATGAAACAGCAGGATTTATGTGTCCACCTGAAACAGGCCCAATAGCATAAACCATCAACGTAATTGCTAATCCGAATGCAAATGCAATAACGATTGGGCTACCGTTACCTAATGTAACTGCCCCTGTACCAAATAATACCAAGAAAAATGTGCCGATAAACTCAGCAATATAATTTTTATAATTCAATTTTAAATCCCCCTTTATTAGTATTCTTTAATTATACACATAACCTTAAAGCCATTTCAATTATTTTCTTTTTTTTAATTTTTGAATTAAAACCCATGCTGTGATTGGAACTGCCAGAATAACGCCTATGATAGAAAATAAAATCATAATTAATTCTGCAACAAAAATTTTATCATTTATCACATCAGCAAACGTGGCATGCGTCTGTACCAACAAAATAAATAAAGCTAAAAAACCACCGAAGAAGCCAAAAAACAACGTATTAAAGGTCGTGCCAATAATATGCTTACCTATACTAATACCAGCAGCATACAATTTTTTCAAATCAATCGTTGGCGTTTGTTCAACAATTTCATTTAACCCTGCAGAAATGGCAATAGCCCCTTCTGCAATGGCACCCAACGTACTAAAAATAGCCGTTGAAATCGCAATTTGCATAAAATGAACACCTACTAATAATGAAAAGGCTTCGATTTCTTCACTATCCTCTGTTCCAAAGCCTTGGACTGCTGCCAAATGTTCGACTGGAACAATCAAAAAAACTAAGACAACAAGAACAATTAATGAGGCATAAAAAGCTGTTTCAGTCACTTGCGTATTATCGTCACCAAGGAAGATCGTAATCGCTAAAATAATAATTCCATTAACCAAAGTCACCACAACTGGTGGAAAACCACCCGTAATTAAGATAATCGTGAAAAATAACATTATAAAATTAAAAAACAAACTTAAAAATGAACGAACCCCATTCATCCCACCAACAATGACCATTAAACCAAACAAAATAGCACTCAACCAACCAATTGTCATCATAACGTGTCAGCTCCTTTTATCAAACGGCTCGCAAAGAAACTTGCAACCGGAATTGCAATCACAATGCCGATACCGCTGATTAATGTTTGAACAACACCTAAAGCCATAGTCCATGAGAACGTATAACCAATCGTATTCGTCGTTCTAAAGTAAAGTACCGCAAGTGGAAAAATATCTGCGATAAAAATTAAAAATAACACATTAATTAATGGCCCCATAATTGATTGACCAACTTCTCGTCCAGACTTGAACAGTTCTCTCGGCAAAATTGTTGGTTGTTCCTCTTTCAATTGGAATAACGTTGCGACAATATCTGTTGATTCGTCCATAACCGCTCCCAAAGAACCCAGTAAAGTTGCAGCAAGGAACAGTTCTTTTGGCGCTTGTGTCGCATAAGACAAAGCCTCATAATGCATTCCCTGATCATTAGTTAATTTTAAAACGATCACACTAATTATCAACGACAGACTTGTCCCTGTTAAAGTTGCCAACAACGTAACCAACATTTGCCGATTAAAGCCAATTACCAGACTTAAGGTAAGCACCGCAAATATTAATGCAACACCTGCAAAAATCCAGAAGAAATTCGTGATGTTAATCAAAATTTCAAATTTAATAGCTAAAAAGAAAATAATCATATTTAAAACAATACTCAAGACAGCAATCATCCCATTGAATTGCATAAATCCAACTAACAGACTAACAGCGACCCAAATTAATACAGCCACCACCACATCACGTTTAAAGCCATCGATAACACCAGTCAGCCCTTTTTTATGAGGATTAACCGTCACAAATACCTGATCATTTTTCTGATATTTTTGATCATTTGCTCGTGATGACGAATACATATTTGGCAAGCTTATTTTTTGCCCTTTATCTTTACCATTCATGACAATTCCGGACAATTTTTGGGTTGTCTGTGTATCTTTATTTTCAAATTCGTCTGTGACTTTTTCCGTTTTGCCATCCTTAACCTGTGTTATCTTGACAATTGTATCTGAATACAATGCTTGATCATATTTAACACCCATAACAAGTATGCCACCGATAATAATTGTTAAAATTAAGCTAATATTCTTACGAAATAACTGTTTCATTGATTCTGACCTCACTTAACTATTACGTCTATTTCTCCCAGTTTAACATTTTCAACAAGAATAGTCTGACAAACAGGCATTTCCTCCTTAGAAAAGGCGTTTTATTTCAACCTTATTTCCATTTAAGTTATACTCAAATAAGTGTTTCAATCCATTTTGAAAGGAAGTTTTTAACTGATGAAAAATAATCAATTTGCTAACTATATGCCTACTTTTGAGACACAAATTAAAGAACTTAAAGCCATGAAATTTTACATAGCATCTGAAACTAACCCCACTCATTTATTTGAACAATTACTCAGTACTGTTTTCCCTGAATATAAAACGGTTAGTGCACAACAACAAAAATATAAAATGTTATTAGCCACTGAAAAAATTTCTGTCTACGATTTTTTCATAACAAAAAAAGAATTAACGCCCGTTATCTTCTATAATATTGTACTGCAATTATTAGGATTCGAAGTCGCAATCGATTTTAAAATTGATGACCCCTTTACAGCAATGACTAAAATACAATTACCTGCTATGAAGGTTATTAAGTCAGTAGATGACTTTTGGTCAGCCTGGTATCTCTTACTAACAACACATACAAAAAATGGCCAAGTTTTTACTGATTTATTAGCGAATAAAGGCTACTTTGTTTCGTTTTACAATGATGCCAAACCACTATTTTTCAACGGAAAAGCGCAACCCGTTTTTGATACAACAAAACTCATCCGTGAAGTTGTCTACGTTGAAGCGCCCTTAGATACTGATCAAGATGGCAAGCGTGATTTATTAAAAACAGAAATTTTAAGACCCACCGTTGCACCTGGTTTAAAAGTGCCTGTCCTTTATACAGCCAGTCCATACAATCAAGGCACAAATGATGACTCAGAATTAATGCACAACGTTACCCTTCCACTTGTGGAAAAGCCGATTACTCAGGTAACTGAATCAGCGATTACCTATCACTATCAGGAACCAACTTTACCTGAACAACGTCCAATCCGCTCAGAATCAGCTGAAACTGAACAAACGTTTAGTCGTGAATTTTCTTATACTTTCAACGATTATATGCTTGCCAGAGGATTCGCCGTTGTCTATGCTGCCGGCATTGGCACGCGTGAATCAGACGGTATTCGGACTTGCGGTAGTGTCGAAGAAACAGTTTCAACCGTCGCCATTATTGAATGGCTAACGGGTCACCGCCATGCCTTCACAAATAAACAAGATAATCAGTCCATTAAAGCAACTTGGAGTAATGGCAATGTCGCAATGACCGGAAAATCTTACCTTGGTACACTCGCAACTGCGGCGGCAACAACTGGCGTATCTGGTTTGAAAACAATTATTTCAGAAGCTGCAATTTCAAGTTGGTACGATTATTATCGTGAAAATGGGTTAGTTGTTGCCCCTGAAGCTTGCCAAGGTGAAGATGCAGATGTTTTAGCTGCGCTTTGTTTAAGTCGTGAGAAAGATGCCGCGGACTACGCAACTATTCAAGCCTACTTTGGCAAAGTCATGGATCAACTAGCCATTGGTCAGGACCGCGAATCAGGTAATTACAATAAATTTTGGGATGAACGTAATTACTTAAATAACGTTCAAAATATTAAAGCAAACATTGTCATGGTTCATGGCTTAAATGACTGGAATGTTAAGCCACGTCAAGTGGAACAACTTTGGCAAGCGCTACGTCCTTTGCCTATTGTTAAAAAATTATTCTTACATCAAGGTAAACATATCTACATCAACAATTTTCGTTCACTAGATTTCACAGATATGATGAACTTATGGCTATCAAACCAGCTTTATGCTATTGAAAATGGTGCTGAGACACTCATCCCTAATGTGACGATTCAAGATAACTTAGAAGCAGAGACATGGCACACTTACAATGATTGGGCAGAACCAGATTCAGCAACGCAATCTTACCATTTTCAACAAGATAAACTGACACAATCTATCACATCAGATGAACAACAGGCAGTCACTTTCAAGGATGATTTACCAGATACAATTTTTAACAACTATGTAAAAAATACGCAACTCTGGGAACACGATTTAATTTCAACCAAGGAGACAGAAATGTCAGAGAATCGCGTCCAACTGATAACAGTCCCATTAACTGAACGACTTTTCATCTCTGGTTCAGCACATGTTAAATTATCTATCGCAGCTGGCCAAACTAAAGGGCTCATTAGTTGTATGCTTATCGATTATGGTAACGCAAATCGACTAAATCAAGTGCCAACTATTCTTGGTCGAAAAGCCTTAGATACAGGCTTTCATTGGCGTGAAGATGACTTAGTCGAATTTACTAAAAATCAGACAACAACCCCCTGGAAAATGATTTCAAAAGTCCACATTAACCTACAAAATAGAACAAATCGTTATCAAAATGATCTTGTCCTTCCAGGCACCTTCAATACAGTAGAGTTCGACTTACAACCAACAGCTTATCAAGTTGAAAAAGGCCATCAACTTGGACTTATTATTTACGCAACTGACTTTGGTATGACTTTACGGAATAATGAATCAGCTATTTATACCCTTAACCTAGCTAATTCTCAACTTGAGGTACCATACAAATCAAAAAATTAATAAAACAAAAAATCAGGAATACCTATTTAAAGGCATTCCTGATTTTTTATTACCGTGTTATCGTAGAATTGGTTGTATCTACTGATTTATCAAAATTTTCAGCTTCTAATTTCAATGAGACTGTCGTACTATTTCGATCAGGAACCATATACCACGTATTCAATGTAATACCCTGTGTATTTAGCGCCGTTATCTTCCAGCCACCATTCCCATAAGGTTCATAACTTAACCTTCCAGTAAACGTAGTTCCATGTACTTGACCCATCGTTTTATAAACCATTTCGCCTGTATTATCTTCACCTTTTTTTAAAATTGTTACTGGAGTAGCCTTCTTATCAGCATCATTTATCTTAAAAATTTTATTATTTAGGATACCTAGGGCTTCCTTAATAGATATTGCTTGCTCATATGTAAATGTCTTTTCTTTAGAACTTTGCGTATCCTCATTCTCACCAATAGTCACATTATTTACTATTTCATTTCTAGCATCATCAGATAATTTTTTATTGACAAAGCTAACGATTGTACTCATATTGGATTTTTGAAGCCTATTATCTGAACTATCGTAATAATTAACCGTATTATGTGTGCCACCTACCAAGCGATAGTAAGGTTCATTTCCTTTTTGAACATAATATTTAACTGTACTGGCATTAGGTGTTTCAATTGAAACGTTAAATCCATCTGCTAATTCTCCCGATAAACTATCCCATGAATGATAGGCCCCATAATAAGCAATTGCAACCGCAGATTGTTTAGGGTTGTCCTTCATTTGTTGAACCGTTAGTGTCCCTAAAATTTTATTATCTTTTTTCGTTTCCTTAATTGATGACGTTTCACTACTTGCAGTATTTTCTGATTTTACTTTCTTTGTCGATTCAGATTTAACTGATGAACTGCTATTCTTTGTATTCATTGAAGTTCCTTTTGAACAGCCAACTAATACTAACAATAACCCTAATCCCCAAACGCCTAACTTTATTTTCTTCATTATCTTGTATACCCTCCAAGTATTTTTTACCGGTACAATTTTCTCATATCCTTTAATAATTCGCAAACTATCCCAATATCTCATTTTTCTCAACCATTTATTTGATATCTACCTATTAAATAATGAGCTAATTCGCTAACAAAAATCACTTTCATAATACCAACTAATATAAATGGTAAAACACCTATTAAAAAGGCTTCTTGAATCGTTGTTTGTTGATAAATCATTAGCCAGCCTGCACCAAAGAGTAACTGTACACCAGCACCTAACAAATTTGCGACATATAATTGCCAACGGCCTTTTTCATGTCCTTTTAAAAATAATCCAGCTAAAATAATGTAAGCTAAAAAGCCAAATAGATAGCCACCTGTTGGTCCAATTAATGAAAAAAGTCCTGAATGGAAGCCAGCAAAAACTGGTATCCCTATTAATCCCAATAAAAGATAAATACCGATAACTTTCACGCCTTCTTTTATTGACATTAAGCTTGCCAATAAGCCAATAAAAATCGTTTGTAGCGTTAATGGTATTGAACCTAAAGGTATCACCAGTTGAGATAAGACACCTAACACAGCCGCTAGTTCAGCCACAACAATTAATGATTTCAATTGATTATTCTTGCCCATTTACCAAACCCTCCACGTTGACTTTTACAATTTCACCTGCCATATAGGTCGTAATATTACCTGCCTCATCTCGTAAAACTAACTGTCCATCATTATCAATCGTTTCAATAACGCCCGTTATTTCTCGATGACCACTCTTTAAAGCCACTGTTTTTCCAATTACTAAAGACCGTACACGATAATCATCCATAAAATCACCAGATTGATAATGCTGATAAATTTTCATAAATTGATTCGTTATTTCTGCAATTAATTCATTCCGTGTCATATTTCCTGCTTCATCAACTAACGACCCTACTTTAGTTTGTAAATTGGGCGATAGTTTTGCAAGATCTGTTTTAAAATCTAACCCAATCCCAATCACTAAACTCGTAACTTGTTGCGTCTCAATATCTGTAACAGCCTCAGTTAAAATGCCACAAATTTTTTTATTTTGATAATAAAGATCATTGACCCACTTTATCTGTGGTTGAATGTGTAATTTAGTTTCTAAAGCATAACTAACGGCCATTGCCGTCGCCGTCGTTAATTGGCCAACATCTTTAATTGGCTGATCAATTCGCAGTAAATAACTCAGATAAATACCAGTATTTTCTGGTGATTCAAATGTTCGCCCAAATCGACCGTATCCACCCGTTTGACTGTTAGCCACAATTAACAGTGGTTTATCACCCATTTGTTGGTTCACCCGTTCTTTTGCTAATTGATTTGTCGAAATAAGTTCATCAAATGTTTCAATTTGAATATCTTGAACATCTAAATAAGACTGAATCATCGGCGCGGACAATTGATTACTATCATTTAAAATGTAACCTTTTTGCGCAACAGTCTCAATTTCAAACCCTTTTCCCTGCAAATTTTTAATCGCCTTCCAAATGGCTGTTCTTGAAACACCAATCATTTCAGCTAACACTTCTCCAGAGACAATTTCATTTTGTTGTTCAGATAAAATTTTAAGAATACTATCTTTTGTTTTCATTCTTCACCGTTAACCTTTCTATTTTATAAGTTAACATAGATTTTAAACTAAATTATAAAATTATGCAAACATCGTTCTTAAATACTGCTAAAAGTGCTATGATTAATCTATTCTTAAGAAATTAGGTGGATTAATATGGCATACGGAACAAAAATTATTACGTTAGATAATGGGTATCATCTCTGGACACATACTGAAGGACAAGGCGATATCCAATTACTTTGTCTCCATGGTGGCCCTGGTGGCACACATGAATATTACGAAAATTTTGCTGAAAAATTAGCACCTCTTGGCGTTCAAGTTTCAATGTATGACCAACTCGGTTCATGGTATTCTGATCAACCAGATTTTACCAAACAAGAAAATGTTGATAAATTTCTTAACATCGATTACTTCATTGACGAAGTTGAAGAAGTCCGTCTTAAATTAGGCTTAGATAACTTCTACTTAATCGGTCAATCATGGGGTGGCGCTCTTGTTCAAGAATATGCATTAAAATATGGCGATCATTTAAAAGGCGCTATCATCTCAAGTATGACTGATGATATTAACGAATACTTAACTAACGTTAACGCTATTCGTGCCAAAGAATTGGACGCTGATGCACTTGCCTACATGCAAGAATGTGAAAAAAATAATGATCTTGATAACGACCGTTACCAAGGGTACGTGACTATTTTAAATGATGGTTACGTTGATCGTAAAAAACCAGCCCAAATTGCTCATTTAGTAAGCACAATGGCTGAACCCGTTTATAATTATTTCCAAGGTAACAATGAATTCGTTGTTACTGGTAAATTAAAAGATTGGTCAACTCGTGATCGTATCAAAAACATCACTGTTCCAACATTGATCACATTTGGTGAACATGAAACAATGCCTTTAGCAACAGCCAAAAGAATGGCAGAAACAATTCCTCACGCCCGTCTTACGACAACCCCTGAAGGTGGTCATCATCATATGATTGATAACGCACCCGTTTACTTTGATCATTTAAGTACTTTCTTATCAGATGTTGAAAACGATAATTTTAAAGACTAACACTAGATTGTTACAAAAAAATAGGCATTCTCAAAATCGTATGATTTTGAGAATGCCTATTTTTATAGAATCTACTTTAAAAATTGTTACAAGTTAATTTTTTACTTTTTTACGACGTAACATACCAAAGCCTGCTAGTCCTATCAATCCAGTCCCAATAACACTTAATGTTATTCCGTCAGCATCGTTTGTTTGTGGTAATTCTTTTTGTCCAGTTGCTGATACCACATTTTGTTTTGTTGGTAGTGCTACATCCGGTTTCATCGGTGTTACTGAACCTGATTTGTTTGGTAGTGTCGTACTTGGTTTTATCGGTAATACTGGTTTTGTCGATGGTGTTACACCTGGTTTTACTGGTGTTTCAGGATTCTTAACTGCTGGTACCTCTACAGTTGATTCCGGTGGCGTAACTTTATCACCATCTTTATCTTCTCCCGAACCTTTAGCCGTATTTTCAATTTTTCCACTTTCTGGAATTGAAATTACTTTAGCTTTAAAGGTTATCACCTTAGACTCATCAGCACGTAAATCTCCGATTGACGCCGTCAATACACTATTTTTCCAAACATCTTTATCAGAAACTTTCTTACCATTAACCACAGTTGTCTCTGCGACTAATTCTAGATGTTTCGTATCTAATGTATCGCTGATCATCGCATTATGCCATATACTTGCATCGGCTGCGTTTCGTGCCGTAATGGTATAGGTAAACGTATCACCTAATTTCAATTCTGATTGACTTGCTGTTTTCTTTAATGTTGGATCTGGTTTTGTTGGATTTTCTGTTCCTGGTGTTGGCGTTTCTGGTACTTCACCACCTGGTGTTGTTCCTGTCCCTACCGCAACATTATCTAACTTACCATCTGCATCTTTACTTACTGTGACATCAAAACCAACAACGACTTTGTCGTTACCTTTTAAATCACCAATATTAATTTTTAAATTTTGACCTTCAAAATACTTATCTTCTGTTGCTTTTCCGTTAACTGTTAAAGTACCTGCCTTGTATTCTAGGCCTTTAACTAAACTATCTTTAACAATTACGTTATACAACATCCCAAATTCATTCGTATTTTCAGCCGTAATATTGTAATGCAATGTATCACCAATTTTTACTTCTTGGTTATTCAAATTATTACCTTTGGCATCTGAAACGGTTTTATCCATTTTCAATTTACCGTCTTGATAATCTGTTGGCACTTCGACAGAAACATCCGGTGGCGTAACCTTATCACCATCTTTATCTTCTCCCGAACCTTTAGCTGTGTTTTCAATTTTTCCACTTTCTGGAATTGAAATTACTTTAGCTTTGAAGGTTATCACCTTAGACTCATCAGCACGTAAATCTCCGATTGACGCCGTCAATACACTATTTTTCCAAACATCTTTATCAGAAACTTTCTTACCATTAACCACAGTTGTCTCTGCGACTAATTCTAAATGTTTCGTATCTAATGTATCGCTGATCATCGCATTATGCCATGTACTTGCATCGGCTGCGTTTCGTGCCGTAATAGTATAGGTAAATGTATCACCTAATTTTAGTTCTGATTGACTTGCTGTTTTCTTTAATGTTGGATCTGGTTTTGTTGGATTTTCTGTTCCTGGTGTTGGCGTTTCTGGCACCTCACCACCTGGTGTTGTTCCCGTCCCTACCGCAACATTATCTAACTTACCATCTGCATCTTTACTTACTGTGACATCAAAACCAACAACGACTTTGTCGTTACCTTTTAAATCACCAATATTAATTTTTAAATTTTGACCTTCAAAATACTTATCTTCTGTTGCTTTTCCGTTAACTGTTAAAGTACCTGCCTTGTATTCTAGGCCTTTAACTAAACTATCTTTAACAATTACGTTATACAACATACCAAATTCATTCGTATTTTCAGCCGTAATATTGTAATGCAATGTATCGCCAATTTTTACTTCTTGGTTATTCAAATTATGACCTTTGGCATCTGAAACAGTTTTATCCATTTTCAATTTGCCGTCTTGATAATCTGTTGGCACATTTACAGATGCGTCCGGTGGTGTTACCACTTTTCCTTTGCTATCCGTTCCGGTAGCTTGCGTAACATTATGGACGATACCATTTTCTGGAACAGCAATTACTTTTACTTTGAATGTAACTGTTACATTTTTACCTGTTCCTACATCTCCAATTTTAACATCCAGCTTATTGTCTGACCAAACTTGTGTATCTAAAATAGCTTGTCCATCAACTTTTGTCGTATTTGCAACATAAGTTAAATAACGTGCATCCAAATTATCTTTAATAACTGCATCTTGCCATTTAGCAGCATCTTTAGCGTTACTTGCCTTAATCGTATATTCAAAAGTTTCACCTAGATGTGTTTTTTTCACACTAGCTGTTTTTTCTAATTTAGGATCAGGATTTGCACCATTATTTGTTTCAGGAGTTGTTGTTGGTGGAATTTCCCCTCCTGGCGTATTCCCTTCAACTACAGCAATATTTTTCATTTCAGAAGTTGCTTGATCATTAACAGTAACATCAAAACTGAGAACGGCTTCTTCATCATATTTCAAATCACCTACATTAGCGCTAATATTTTGTCCCTTAACATTATTATCGCTAATTGTATTCGCATTTACTTTGAGTGATCCTTCTTTATAAGTGAATCCTTTTTCTAGCGTATCTTTAATTAAGACGTTTGTTACAATACTATCTTTAACAACATTCTTAACATTAATTTCAAAATGTAACGTATCACCAACCTTAACTTCTTTTCCATTTAAACTATTTCCATCTGCATCTGAAACTGTTTTTAAGCTCTTCAATGCTCCTGAAACATAGTCAACTGGAATATTGACACTTGAATCTGGTGGTGACACTTTGTTTCCACTACTATCTTTCCCAGTAGCTGTTGCCGTATTTTTAACAACCTTACTACCCGGGATAGCTTTAACTTTAACTTTGAACGTCACCTTATTTTCTGCACCACTAGCAACATCGCCTAAAGCCACTGTTAATTGATTATTATTCCATACATCTTTATCTGAAACTTTTTTACCATTAACAAGTGTACTATTTGGAACTAATTCTAAATAAGCAGCGTCTAATTTATCAGAAATACTTGCGTCATACCAAATGCCAGCTTCAGCAGCATTTTTAGCAGAAATTGTATATTCAATTTCTCCACCTAATTTGGTTTCACTAACATTACTTGTTTTTACTAGTGAGGGTTTTGGATTAACGTAATTCGTTGTTGGCGGTGTAGGCTTTTCTGGTATTTCAGGATCTGTTGCTGATATTAATGCAACATTTTCTAATTTTCCAGTGGCATCTGACGTGACTGTTACATCAAATCCAACAGTCACAGATTCCTTACCTTTTAAACTACCTGCATCAAGGTCTAATTTTTGACCATTAAAATGACTATCATCTGCACTAACCTTAGTTCCATCTGGTTTTGTAATCGTTAATGTGCCTGATGTATATTTAAATGCATTCGTTAGTTCATCTTTAACTTTAACGCCTCTAACAATTGTTCCAATTTCACTAATATTATTTACAGTGATATCAAAATGGAGTGTATCTCCAATTTTAACGACATCCCCATTTAAATTATTTCCTTTACTATCACTAACTGTTTTAACAATTGATAACTCACCAATTCTATAATCAACTGGAACCAATACTTTAGAATCTGGTGGATTAACAGCTTGTCCTTTACTATCCTCACCTGTTGCTTTAGCAACATTGGGGATAACAGTCCGTGTTTCCTCTGGAATAGCTTTAACTTTTACTTTAAAAGTAATTATTTTTGTTTCTCCAGCTTTTAAATCACCAAGTTTCAGCATTAACTGGTCCTTACGCCAAATTGATGTATCTGAAATTGCTTTCCCATCTAATTTTGTTGACCCCGCAATATAATCTAAATATTTATTTTCTAGACTATCTGTGACTTGCGCATTATGCCAAATACCTGCACCTTTTTGATTTCCCACTTTAATTGTATATTCATAAGTGTCACCAAGTCCTAGAACATGTGTCACATCTGATGTCTTTTTAAGTGTTGGTTTAGGTTGTGCCTCATTTCCCGTTTCTGGTGTCGGTGTTTCTGGAATTTCGCCACCTGGTGTTGTTCCTGAAGTAAGGGCCACATTAGTCAAATCACCATCTGCATCATCTGTAATTGTGACATCGAATCCGACCGTTACAGATTCTTGAGCCTTTAAGTCCCCAACACTAATTGATAAATTTTGGCCTTTAAAATTAGTATCTGCGGCTGATTTTTTAACGCCATTAACATCTGTTACTGTCAATGTGCCTTTTTTATAAGCAAACGCCTTAATCAAAGCATCTTTAACACTCACATTTGCTACGATACTATTATCAACTGTATTTTTTACTTTAATATTAAAATGAATCGTATCGCCAACAGAAACTTCTTTACCATCGATGTTGTTCCCTTTTTCATCTGTTACTGTTTTTGTTGATACTAATTCACCATCTTTATAATCTACAGGCACACTAACTTTAGCATCATCAGGTGCAACTGCTTTACCAGCCGCATCTTTACCCGTTGCACTAACGATGTTATTAATAACTTTATTCGACGGAATATTAATAACCGTCACTTTAAAGGTTACTGTCTTAGATTCACCAGCTTTTAAAGCACCTGCATTATAGGTAAATGTTTTATTATTATTCCAAACAGTGGCATCAGATAAAGCACTACCTTCTACCTTTGTACTATTAGCCACTAATTTCAAATTAGCTGTATCTAATTTATCTGTCATCACAACATCACGCCATGTTCCATTAGAACTTGGATTTGTTGCTTTTAATGTATATGTGTATGTATCACCCAATTTGGCGGATTTTACATTCACGCTTTTTGTTAGTTTTGGTTTAACAACCTCTTTATAGTTTTTAAGGTTTAATTTAACTGGTTCAGTTTGATTCTTTGAAATTGTAATACTATGACTTGTCGAATCTTTAATATAGCCTGAAAGGGCTGCAGATTCTTCAACTGTATATTTGCCTGGTTCTAAATAATGCAAGTCAATTTGACCCTTGCTATTTGTTGATAAATTATTTTTAACGACTTTACCCTTATCATCTTTTAAAACATATTTAACCCCTTTTAAAGGTAATCCTGTATCACCATCTGTTTTGGTAATAACAGCATCCCCGTTATAAAGTGTTGTTTTATTTGAATCAACCGGATTAGAATATTTAGAAGAAAAGAGTGCTTGATTCATAATGTTTCCTGTTCCATTAACTTTCACTTGGAACACAATTTCTCGTTTGGCTCCTGGTGCGACATCTCCCAGTTTAATTGTTCCATTATTCCATACTGAATCTGCTTTTTTGTCACCATCAACCATCAACGATCCTGGTACATAAGCATGACGTGTATCCAAAACATCTTTAAGTTCAGCTGACAATAAGTCTTGTGTATTGCCCTTATCAGATTCATATGACAAACGATATTCAACAATATCGCCTTTTTTCTCTATTGTTGTTGTTTTGTAGTCATCATCTTTATTCGTTATATTTTTAACTTCTTTTTTTAGAGTTGATTTTGTTTGATCAGGTAATTTGTCAATTGCAACAGCTTGATAATTTGTAGAAGTCCCTGTTGAACCGGTAAATCCCCAATAAACTTTTTCGCCACCAAATAAAGCAGTGGGATTGGCTATTTTGTAATTTTTACTCCCAAAGCCTGCAATAGTATACGATAAATTTTTACTTTTTGCAGACCATGATAAATCAACTTTACGCCATTTATTGTTTGTTAAAGGATCTTTTGCTGTCCCTAACATTAAGTTTTCATGTTTACGTGCAACAGATTGTGTTTTTTGAATAGCGATATGTCCATAATTTTTAGATTTAACATCAACATCGCCATCATTGGTTCCTTTTGTTGCAGCCTTATTGTGGTACGTATCAAATTCTAGTGCTAACCCATTTCTAATATAGTTATCTTCTTCTTTATCTTTACCATAGGCTCCAAGTCCTGCCCCAGTTGCCCCTATAGCCTCTAAGCCCTTTGGGTCATTTTGCATAACAAATGTAATCCCATCGGCACCTTTGGCATCCATATTTTTATCACCTAAGAAAACGTACATACCCATGTCAAAGTCTTTGGTTAAATCAATTTTATTTTTATACCAAAGACCACCCTTTTGTTTTGTACCATCTTCTGTAATAACAACTTCATTTTTGTTTGTTGGATGAATATAAGAATCATGGTCTTTTACCACTTTAAAAGTATCTTCCAAGAAAATATTAGAAGTTGGTGGATTTGGCACTTCACTTGGTGATTGTCGTGTTGCTTTTTTATCTCTGTTAATTTCATTACTTTCACCTTGCGCTAATTTAGCTTCAGATGTTGTTGCTTTTGCTTTTTTTGTTACCTTTTCAGAAATCATTTCAGTATTAATTATTTTTTGACTTGTTTTTCCATTTTTAACAAAATCTTTTAAAGAAATTTTGCCCGTTTGATGTTTATTTTTATTTGCTACTAATGTTAATAAAATTGTTTTACTTAATTTATAATCTTCTAAATTAAATGTAATTTTATTAGTCGCTTTTTCATAGTTTAGTTTACTTTGTGCTAAGCCATTCACAGACTTATACGTTAGAAAATCAGGTAATTCAATTTCCATTTTTTCTAAATCTGCACGATTATCACTAATTTTAAGCTGATACTCGCCCTTATCAGTTACTTCTAATTTTTCTATTGCTTTATCATTACTATCCAAGACATTAATTCCATCAATTGCGTTTGCAGAGACACTTTTTGTTTGCATCATAACTGACAACGGTGATGAAATAACTTGCATCGTCACATACAATATTGTAACTACTTTATATAAAATCCCCATTTTTTAGTTCCCCTATTTCCCTTTTACATGCACTGTAACAGCGTTAGATTTTTCAGATACTTTTTTTACCATTTGTTTTTTCGATTGGCTACTTTTGGTTGCACTTTCATTAGACGTGTTTTTAACTTTATTACCACATCCTGAAGCAACCCCTCCTACAAATATAAACAAAATAATTAAAAGTAAAAATTTTTTCGTTTTAATTTTCATATCTATCCCCCATTTATCTTTTTATTTTATTATAAAACCGTAATCATTGTAACACAATAAACGGTTTTATGACTATTATCCATCCATTAAAAATGATAATAAACACGTTTTTGTTATAGTACGTATTACTTGAGTTTAATATTTAAGTATGTTAATGAACCACTTATAAAATAGCTAAATAGTTGTCACAAGCGCTTTCTATCACTCTCTTGTAATGACTTCCAGAGAGCGGTCACCAACTGAATTAATTATGACAATAAAATACGGATAAAAACAAAAATAAGCAACCAATTACCACTCAATTTGAGCAATAATTGATTACCTATTAATCTAAACCTATTTCTATTTTAATCGTGCAGTGTCATCGCATTAATCGCAACAACAATTGTACTTAACGACATCACAGCTGCCCCAACCAATGGACTTAAAATAAAGCCAATTGGTGCTAAAATACCAGCTGCCAATGGTAATGCAATAATATTATAACCTGCACCCCACCAGAGATTTTGAATCATTTTTGATCTTGTATTTCGACTTAATTTCAAAAATTTTAAAATATCCATCGGATTGCTCTTAACTAAGATAACGTCCGCAGAATCGACCGCAACATCAGTACCCGACCCAATTGCCATCCCAATTGTTGCGCTTGCCAAACTTGGTGCATCATTAATCCCATCACCAACCATGATGACTTTATGCCCTTCAGCTTCTAATTGATTAACAATCTTAGCTTTGTCTTCAGGCATTAAATTAGCACGAACCTCTTCAATCCCTAACTGACTACCAACTTTTTCAGCAGCATTTTGATTATCACCGGTCAACATGATGACTTTGATATTCATCTTCTTTAATTTTTCAACTAATCCAAATGATTCAGGTTTAATTTGGTCCCCTTGAGCCGCATAACCCATTATTTTTTCATTTTGAAGTAAATAACTAATTGAATCACCTTCGTTATCTGAAATCATTTTATCCGTTAATAATTGGTTCTTATTAACGTAAGATTCAGAAACAATCTTAAATAACTTACCGTTAATCTGGCCTTCTAAACCAACACCATTAATTTGTTGTGTCTCACTGGCTGTTGGAATTTCAAGGCTTAAATCTTCGGCCTTCTGCATAATGCCTTTACCCAAAGGATGCGTTGAACCACGTTCTAATGATGCCATCAAACCAATAATTTCTGATTCAGAAAATTGATCAGTAACTGATTTATAACCGGTCACCACAAAATGGCCCTCCGTTAAAGTTCCTGTTTTATCAACAAGCAACGTATCAATCGTATGCGCAACTTCCAAAGCATTTCTATTTTTAATTAGTAACCCATTTTTAGCTGATAAAGACGTACTTCTCGCAACAACCAATGGAATTGCCAAACCTAAAGCATGCGGACATGCAATAACTAAGACGGTCACAAGGATTGATAAAGCTTGACTAAACGTCCCCGTAAACAGCCAAACAACAAATGCCAAAAGACTAACTGATAAGGCAGCATAAAATAAATACCCCGCTACTTTATCGGCTAACGTTTCAGTAGTTGATTTTTCTGATTGTGCATTTGACACTAATTTTACGACTTGAGCCAAATAACCCGTTTCACCAGTCCCAGTCACAGTCATGGTTAATTCGCCATTCCCATTAACTGATCCCCCCACAATCTCATCATCAATCGTTTTTTCAACTTGCTTTGATTCACCTGTAATCATGGCTTCATCTACACTTGTTTTACCAGAAACAATCAACCCATCAGCTGGAATTGTTTCGTTTCCTTTAACTAACAGGACGTCACCAACATGAACATCAGTTAAATCAACCTCTTTAATGTCATTATTCTCACCAACAAGATGTGCTTGCTTAGGCAAAAGTTCAGCTAATTTTTGAACAGCATCCCCCGCTGACATTACAGCATTCATTTCAATCCAATGGCCTAACAACATGATGACGATTAACGTTGCTAATTCCCAGAAGAAATCCATCACATGGTGACTCGGATCAATAAGATTATTCATTACAACGGCGTATAAACTATACAAGTAAGCAACACTAATCCCCATTGCAATCAAGGTCATCATTGCCGGTTTCTTGTCTGCTAGTTCCATTTTGGCACTATCCAAAAATGTTTTACCACCATAAAAGAACAAAACTGTCCCAATTACAGCTACCACCCAATCAGAACCCGTAAATGAAAATTGAAAGGGTAAATTAAGTCCCATCATTGGCGTCATTAAAATAATTGGAATTGTTAAAACTAATGAGATCCAAAATTTCAATTTCAAATTCCCCATATGCATCATATGACCACCCATACCTGACATATCGTGGCCTGACATATTCATGTCCCCATGATTCATATGTTTCATGTCATGCTCTGACATATCCATATCCCCGTGATTCATGTGTTTCATGTCATGATCTGACATATCCATTTCTTCATGATTCATATGTTTCATATCATGATCTGACATATCCATTTCTTCATGATTCATATGTTTCATATCATGATCTGACATATCCATTTCTTCATGATTCATGTGTTTCATATCATGATCTGACATATCCATTTCTTCATGATTCATGTGTTTCATGTCGTGACCTGACATATCCATGTCCCCGTGATTCATGTGTTTCATATTGTGTTCTGACATATCCATTTTTTGATTCATATTGTTCTTATTTTTATTAGCCATTTCCTTACCTCCGCTCTTAATGATTTAAGTTTACACTTGTAAACTTAAATCGTCAACTATTCTAATCTCATATTAAAAATATTTACAAAAAAAAGATTAAAGAGATATTATCTCCTTAATCTTTTTAAATTAAGCTTATTATTCTTTACCGATTGTTTTACGACGAGTAACATCTTTTGCAGCAATAACATCAGCATCTTTAAAACCAAAGAACCAAGTACAACCAAATGCTACGATGATCGTAATAATTGAAGCAATCCAAAAATTAATTTCATTACTCATTCCGCCACCAAATTTTAATGGTGTAAAGAATGAAGGAAATCCAATTAATGAACCAGTAAATCCATACATGTTAACATTTAATAATCCTGCTACTAACCCACCAACTGCACCACCAATATTAGCTGATAGGAAGACACGTCCGTACTTCAAATTAATCCCATAAATAGCTGGTTCTGTAATACCACTAAACGCTGCGATAACAGCTCCACCAGATAATTCTTTAATATTAGCAATTTTTGATTTAATCATAACTGCCATTACAGCAGCTCCTTGAGCCACCATTGTTATTGAAACGATGGCATTTAAATAACTATAACCTTTAGAAGCAATATCATTTGCAATTAAAGGCACAACTGCCCAATGTAATCCAAAGATAACCAAGCATTGATATAACCCTCCGATAACGAAACCTGCAATTGGATAGTTAGCTGTTAAAATTGTATTTAGAATAATAGAAATACCTGTACTAATTAATGTAATAATAGGACCAACGATAATAATAATAGCTGCCGAAACAATCATAACTTCTAATAATGGCACAAAAATCATCCGTAAGACTTGTGGAATAACTTTTTTAAGTCCTTTTTCAACATAATGTGCCAACCATGCGCCTGCAATAATTGGGAAAATACTATAAGTATAATTAACCATATGAATTGGAATCCCAAATAAGTTAGTATTTAATGACATTCCCAAAATTTGTCCAAAAGCTTTTGTGCCTGTTGCAATACCAAAAAGTGATGGGTATACCAATACACCACCCACAATAGCCATAATAATAGGATCAGCTTTTAACTTCTGTGCTGCCGTAAATCCAACAATGATAGGTAAGAAATAAAAGGCCGAATCACCCATAGCTGATAGGAAAATATAAGTCTGTGACGTTGCCTCTGTCCAATGAAAATCGACAGCCATCTGAAGTAATCCTTTTAAAATACCACTAGCAGCCAACAGTCCAATAACAGGCATCATAGATCCCGTAATTACACCAATTAAAGAATTAAACCCAGCATTCAATTTACCACGAAATGTTGTAGGTTGATCTCCAACTGGGACATCGTCGTCAGCATCAACCTCACCACCTGCATATTCAGTTCCTAATTGTGCAATAACTGCATCATAAACATCATTAATGGCTGGTCCAATAACGACTTGATATTGGCCAACTGCATGCCGAACATCAATCACGCCAGTTAAATTTTTGATAACTTCGTCGTTTGCTTTACTTTCATCAACTAAATAAAAACGCAACCGGGTAATACAGTGAATTAAACTTTTTATATTCTCTTTACCACCAACTTGCTCAATAATATCTGTAGCTAATTGTGTGTAATCTTTTGCCATAATTAATTCTCTCCTTTCGCAGTACCAGACCCAAGCTCCATACCACCATCAAAAGATTGGGGTTCTGATAAACTTAATTTTTCAAGTTGATCTTGTGTGTTCGTAATTACTACCATAAGAACATTATCCAATTTTGCCTCAGCCACTTGCGCCAAATCCATGCTACCAAGTAACTCACCGCCATGAACACGCGTACCTTTTTTTAGGTTAATATCAAATGGAGCACCTTTTAAATCAACCGTATCAACACCCATGTGCAATAAGATTTCAAGTCCATTATCCATCGTAAAACCAATGGCATGTTTTGTTGAAGCAACCAATGTTACTGTTCCCGATACTGGACTAAAAATATTTCCTGCCGTTGGTTTAAAACCAAATCCATCACCCATTAATTTTTGAGCAAAAACAGAATCACTCACATTCTCTAAAGCAATTAAATCCCCCGCAGCTGGTGCATAAAATTTATCATCATTTATTTTTTGTTTTCTTCTAAAAATTGACATTATGTTTCCCCCTCTTTATATTAAATCCTATTTAACTTATAACAGTTAAATGAATTCCATTAAATAAGCGCTTTCAAGATACCTTTATATTAAACCTGTATATACAACATGTCAACGCTTTCTTCACTTTAAATTAAACATTTATATACACTTGTATAGACTTGATTAATTATGTTAAACTAATCTTATCATTGGAGGTAGTTATCATGACTAATCAAAATAAACATTTAGGTATTTATCAAGACCTTGCCACTAAAATCACACATAATATTTATGCAAAGGGTACCTTTCTACCTAGTGAAACTCAACTAAGTGAATTATACGGAACTTCTCGCGAAACAATTCGAAAGGCACTTCAAAATTTACTCACTAATGGTTATATTCAAAAAATTCGCGGCAAAGGATCCTTAGTTTTGGACGTTAAACGTTTTGTTTTTCCTGTTTCAGGAATTACCTCTTATAAAGAACTCGATCAGTCACTACAAATGAATTCAGAAACTCAAGTTAAACAATTATTTAGTACAACAATTCCTGAGGGTAGTTTTGCCCCTGAATCCGTCACTGGTGATCATGCTACTTTCATTGAACGATTACGTCTCGTAAAAAATGAGCCCAGCGTTATTGACCGTGACTACATACTCACTAGTATTGTCCCTAAATTACCACTAGCAGCTGCTCAAGACTCTATTTATGACTACTTTGAAAACAAATTAGGTTTAGAAATCAGTTATGCTGTTAAAAAAATCACGGTTGAACCTGCAGACTTAACTATCCAAAAATTATTAGATATTCCAAAAAATGAATCTGTTGTTGTTATACGAAGTGAGACCTATTTACAAGATAGCCGATTATTTCAAATTACTGAAGCTATCCACCGTGCAGACCGCTTTAGTTTTGTTGATTTTGCTCGACGAACAAAAAAATAAAAACATAGGAGAAAAATTATGAAGTTTGAAGATAAAATCATTTACCAAATTTACCCGAAATCATTTTACGATAGTAATAATGATGGACTAGGCGATTTACAAGGTATCATCGCGAAAATCCCTTATTTGAAACAACTCAATATTGATATGATTTGGTTTAATCCTTTTTTTATTTCACCACAAAATGATAATGGCTACGATATTTCCGATTACTATCGTATTGATTCTCACTTTGGAACTATGACTGACTTTGAAGAACTTATCGCTAAACTTAAATCTGTCGATATCGATGTCATGCTTGATATGGTTTTCAATCATACATCAACCGAACACGAATGGTTCCAAAAAGCCCTAAATGGCGATTCAAAATACATGGCTTACTACTATATTCGTGATGCTAAACCAGATGGCTCTCTACCTACTAATTGGGATTCAAAATTTGGTGGACCCGCATGGGAACCTTTTGGAAACACAGGTAAGTATTATCTCCATCTATACGATCCAACTCAGGCAGATTTAGATTGGCATAATCCAGCAGTTAGAAAAGAAATGGCTAAAATTATCAATTTTTGGCGTGATAAGGGCGTTAAAGGATTTCGATTCGATGTCATTAATGTCATCGGTAAAGATGTTCATTTAGTTGACGCTCCCGCCGACAGTGACAGCAAATTTTTATATACAGATAAAAAAATAGTGCATCAATACTTGCAAGAACTGAATCAAACCAGCTTTGGACAAGATGCTGACGCAATAACTGTTGGTGAAATGTCTTCCACTTCTATCGACAATTGTACTGCGTATACTTTAGCAAAAAATAATGAACTATCAATGGTCTTTACTTTCCATCATTTAAAAGTTGACTACGATCAAGGAAACAAATGGTCTACGATGCCTTTTGATTTCATGAGTTTAAAAAACATTTTAAATGATTGGCAATTAGGTATGACCACAGGCCATGGTTGGAATGCCCTTTTTTGGAATAATCATGATCAACCTCGTGCAATTAATCGTTTTGGCGACCCCGTTCATTATCGCGAAAAATCTGCCGAAATGTTAGCAACAACTATGCATTTATTACGCGGGACACCATTTATTTATATGGGTGAAGAAATTGGGATGAGTAATCCACAATATCAAAATTTATCTGATTATAACGATATTGAAACTAAAAATGCCTATACTGAATTATTAGCACTGGGACATAGTCAAGCTGATGCTTTACAAATTATTCAAGCAAAATCACGTGATAATAGTCGGACACCCATGCAATGGGATCAGACTAAATATGCAGGGTTTTCAAAGCATACGCCTTGGTTAATGCCCACGAATCAGGCAACTATCAATGTTAAAAATGAATTAGCTCACGGAGAAATTTTTGATTATTATCAAAAACTTATTAAATTACGTAAAACCTATCCAATTATTTCAATTGGCGACTATCAATCCCTTTTAATGGCTGATAATCACGTATTTGCTTATCAACGAACACTGAAAAAACAGCGTTTAATTGTTTTAAATAATTTCTATGGTACAACGACAACCATCACATTGCCCGCATTTATTGGAAATGTATCAACTCTTATTAATAATTATCCAACAGATGCTAAATTGACGACAACTATGGAACTAGCCCCCTATCAATCAATTGCCTTTTTAATTGAATAATAGCATTTTAACGGTCAAAATAATAAAGAAGACCTTACAGGTTAAATTCAGTCTGTAAGGTCTTCTTTATTATTAATACTTATTACATTTAATCAAAATAAATTCTAAATGGGCTAATTGGAACATGATTCTCATTCCAAAGTCCTGCTGAAGTCACATTAGCATATGCATATTGCAAACCTAATGATTCTTCTTCAAGCTTAATTTTAATATCATTGGTGCCCAAATCAATCACAGCAGGTTTTAAGACGTCCCCTGGCATGATCCATTTTAAATCAATCGGATAAATTGTTTCAAGTTGTTCACAATTTGAAAAATTCAAGCGCATTTGTTTCACATCTGCGGAGATTTCAGATAACTGTGGACTTGTCTGCATATCTTCAAATTTACCTTCATTTGAATACAATTCAACAATTCGATACCCTAATTCTCGTTTACTACTTGGATGAATATTATCTGCAGAGCCTTGGTCCATGGCTGTTACCAAATAAACTCGGTTTTCAGTTGATGCAAATTGTTGTTGTGCTTCACGAATTTCAGCCCAAGAATCAGCAACTTTACCATTGTATTGAGGTAATTGAATAATGTAAGTTGGTAATTTATTTTGTTTTAACGTTTTACGCCATTCACGAATTAATTTTTTCAACAACAATCCGTAATGTTTTGTATCGATATCAGCATCAGATTCACCTTGATACCAAGTCATCATTTTAAAACGATATGGACCAACATTTTTGAGCATTGATTCAAATAAGTTAGCAGTATCAACAATTTTAGGGATTTTCGTATCAACGTAGGCTGCTTTCAAAGTTTCATCATGCATTAACGTTTTTTCTGAGACCCAACTTGCTGCTGCCGTTCCGCCTTTGGCACATAATACGATACCAATTGGTGTATATTCATCATATTGACGAATTTTTTTAGCAATATAATAACCCATAGCAGTTACATCGCCAATATTTTCTTCATCAACAATTTGCCAAGAATTTTCTTCTGTTGTTTGTACTTCTGGCATATTAACAAAACGCAGATTCATCATCGGCATCGTTTTATTATGGTCAAATTCATCATCTTGAGCCATTTTGAAACTAGCATTTGATTGTCCAGCAATTAAGAAAACATCTCCAAATTGGACATCACGTAAAATAATTTCATCTGTTCCTGATTTAACTGAAACGGTCACAATTGTAGGTGCTAAAAATGATGTACTTTCAATTAAAAAATAGCCATCTTCATCAGCAATTCCTGTTTCAATCGTGTCTTCACTGCCGCCCATTGAAATGGTTACGGTCACTTCTTGATCAGGTTCTGTATAACCAAAGAATCGTGTTGTTTGGTCCTGTTGCATTACCATATGATTGGTAAATAGTGGTGCTAATCGCAATGTTGTTGCCACTGTTAAACCTTCTTTCTAGTCGTTGTCCATTAAGTATCCTTTACAATTATAACATAAGACAGTCCCCTACCGACTTTTAATCAATGTTGTTCAGTCACCTATTTTCCACTACTCCTTAATGGTTAATCCTAGCTATTTTTAATGTAAATTGCTAAAATAAAGAAAGTTAAAGCAGAGTAAAATCGCCGGGTTTTACAAAAATAATAGTTATCACATCCAAGAGGCCATTTTTCAATGAAGGATGTTGATACCTATTTTTTTATTAGTCATTTAAAAAATAGGTATTAATAAGGAGCACGAATTGACTAATCAAACCGTTTCAATCCGTCACGAACTTGCAGGGTACGTTTCACGGAACGTTTTAAGTACTTTAGGCCTATCTGTTTATCTTTTAGCAGATACTTATTTTATCGCTAATGCAGTTGGAACAACTGGATTAGCAGCCTTAAACATTGTATTACCACTATTTAATTTATTAAATGGTGTTGGTTTACTGCTCGGAATTGGTGGCGCAACTTTATTTTCTATTTTAAAAATTAAAGACCGTGAAGCAAGTCAAAAAATTTTGACTCAAGTTTTACTTGTTGGTCTTATTTTTGGATTAGCATTCTCAGTTCTAGGCTTTTTATTTATGAACCCACTGCTACATTTTTTAGGAGCAAATGCTGGAACCTACAAATTAGCTGCTGAATATTTGACTTATATTTTACTAGCCGCACCATTCTTTGCATGTAATTATCTCGTTTTAAGTTTCATTAGAAACGATAATAATCCACAATTATCCATGGTAGCAATGTTAATTTCAAGTTTGTTCAATATCATTTTTGATTATATTCTTATGTACCCATTACATCTCGGAATGATTGGTGCTTCAATCGCAACCGCCCTTTCTCCAGTTGTTGGGTTAACCATATTAACCTTCCACCGTAAGAAAGAAAATCGACTCTTAACGCTTCAACGAACGTCGATCCATTTTAAAACCATAAAAAGAGTTGTTCAACTTGGATTCCCCGTCTTTCTCACTGAAATGAGTACAGGGGTCAGCATTTTTGCTTTCAACCTCGTTATTTTAAGTTTAGCTGGAAACACGGCTGTCGCTGCCTATGGGATTATCGCAAATATTATCTTAGTGGCCTTATCCCTTTTCAATGGTGTTTCTCAAGGAATCCAGCCCTTATTAAGTCGTGAATTTGGTATCCAAAATTGGACCGCGGTTAAACAAATTTTACGTTTTGGCTTAATTGTCAGTTTCATTATCGGAACCATTTTATATCTCGCACTAACATTTGAAAAAGGCCCCATTATTGCCTTATTCAATAACAGTAATAACCAAGCCCTTATTCATTACGCTGAGATTGGCATTCCAATTTACTTCTTAAGTTTATTTGGCTCTTCTCTCAATATTGTCTTCGGTATGTTTTTCGCAGCAATCGAAGAACCTAAGCATGCACTATCTCTTGCTATTCTTCGTGGTTACGTGCTGTTACTTGGTTTGCTATTCATTTTTGCTCACTTCTTCAATTTAACAGGCGTTTGGATAGCATTACCTGTCACAGAATTTATCGTTGTCATTATAAGTACCGCATTTCTATTCAGTTTCTTTAATAAACAAATCAAAAAACAATAAAGAAGGTTTCTTATCTTATGAAAGTTAAGCGTTTTGAAGCAATTACAATTCCTGTTTCTAATATTCAAAGAAGTTTGCGCTTTTATCATGAAGTTTTCGATATGACAGTGATTGAGCATAGCGATCTTCCAACGGTCCATTTTGGCCATCAAAAAATTATTTTTGAGCTATCAGAAACGATTATTCCAATGACGCTCAGTTTTGTAGTCAGTGATTCGATGTCTGCCATAGAAAATCATTTAAAAAATTATTTTGTGACAATCCTTAATGGCCCTGTTGAAAAATCAGATGTAAAGAACGCTCAATCAATTACAATTTTAGATCCTGATAACCACAAGATTGAATTAATTAGTTATCAAAAATAACTTTACTAAGCCAGTATTCGCCTAATGCTGGCTTTTTTACGTTATCTAGACTATCCGGTCTGAACATGATAATCTGGAGTCATAGAAAGGTGGCGGGACGCTATGCAACCCATTATCAATTTACAAGACATTTCACTAGAAATTAATAATCACTCACTTTTGAAACATATTTCCTTCAAGGTAAATTCAGGGGACTTTTTAACAATCACAGGTCCATCTGGAAGTGGTAAAAGCACTATTTTGAAATTAATTGCGGGGTTAATTTCAAGAACTTCCGGCGAAATCCAATTTAATAATCAGTCAATTGATAGTTATGATCCAATTGACTATCGCCGGGTCATCTCTTATTGTTTCCAAACGCCCGTTTTATTTGGTGAAACAGTCAAAGACAATCTTGAATTTCCTTATATCATTCGCAAACAAAATTTTGATGAAGCACATGCTATTGTTTCACTTGAATCAGTAGGTTTACCCAGTCACTATCTTAGTAAATCAATTAATGAATTATCTGGCGGTGAAAAGCAGCGTGTCGCTCTCATTCGTAATTTAATCTTTTTGCCTAAAGTCCTCCTACTCGATGAAATTACAAGTGCTTTAGATTCTGAAAGTAAAAAAATCATCCACACACTCATTAATCATTTGAATGACTCAAATAAAATTACAATCATCGCTGTCACACATGATGATAGTGAAATAAAAATGGCCGATCAATTAATTGAAATTGTTAACGGTCAAATGACGGAGGTCGCTCATGAGTAATTTAGCCGTTAATAACCTTTCGCTTTTCTTCGCCTTCTCACTTGTTTTAGTCTCTCTTGGAATCGTTTATAAAGAGAAATTAGGTTTGGCAAAAGACATTATTTATAGTGTTATTCGTGCAATCATTCAATTAGTCATTGTTGGCTATATCTTAAAATATGTCTTCAATATTAATAATATTATTTTGACATTAGTTATGATGTTCATTGTTTTCTTTAATGCCGCTTATAGTGCGCACAAAAAAAGTGCAGGAATTCCGCACAGTTTTCGTATTTCATTTATTGCCATTTTTTGTAGTACTTCCGTAACACTTGGCCTTTTATTACTAGCAGGGACCTTAAAATTTATCCCTTCACAAATCATCCCTATCACTGGAATGATTGCCAGCAATTCAATGGTTGCCATTGGGCTCTGTTACCGAAATCTCAATAGTAGCTTTCGTGATCAACGTCAGCAAATTTTAGAAAAATTAGCACTGGGTGCAGATTTAAAACAAGCATCCTACCCAATTATCCGAGAAAGTATCAAAACAGGTATGTCGCCTACTATTGATTCAGCTAAAACAGTGGGAATTGTCAGTTTACCTGGTATGATGTCCGGTTTAATCTTCGCCGGTGTTGACCCAGTCTTCGCCATTAAATACCAAATCATGGTCACTTTTATGCTCCTTTCAGCCACAAGTATTTCATCAATTAGTGTTTGTTATTTATCTTATAAACAATTTTTCAACGATAAAAAGCAACTACGTTAATTATTCATCTACCCTACGTAGTGAGAATTGTCTGCCCTAAATAATAGTTAGTTCATTTCTATAAAAATAAGCTAATCCTCATTTTTAATTTGAGAGTTAGCTTATTTTTTATAAAACAAATACTACTATTTGAACATCGTGATTAAAACAGTTTTTATACTAATGCATGCAATAAATAATTGCGCTTTGAAAACTATCATTTTTGAGCAGTTCTTACTTGCCTAGTCAGCTAAACCAGTGTCATCCCAAATTTCATTTTCATGATAACTCTATCATTTCACATTACCTGCTTTAAACAATCTCACGACCGATTCACTAGTTAATGCTATTTGTTGTAAGGTTGTCGTTTTTTCTATTGCTTTTTCCAACGCAATTGGCCCAAGTTGAATGGAAAATGCACCTGCCAATAAATCTGCCATCTTTCCTATATCTGCACTTCTTCTGCCTGATAACCCAACAACTGGAACATGATATTTTTTACCAAGCATCGCCACACCGAATGGTACTTTTCCTTGGGCAGATTGACTATCTAAACTACCTTCACCAGTAATCACTAAATCAGCTGTCTCAATTTTATTTTCCAACGCAACAGCTTGGCTAATCAGAGGGAAACCCGCTGCCATATGCCCACCCAATACCATTAATGCGCCACCAATACCGCCAGCTGCGCCAGATCCTGGTTGCATTTGAAGATTGATTTCAGTATTTTTTTCAATCATCTCAGAAACTTTTTTCGCCTGATTATCCAATTCTTTAATCTGCATCTTTGAAGCGCCTTTTTGTTTACCAAAAACTGCAACAGCACCGGTTTCACCATAAAAAGGATTAGTCACATCTGCTGCAATAATTAGCTCAACATCTGCCATACTATTTTTCAATTGGTCTGGAAACACCATTTTTGAAACCCTGACTAGCGGGTTTCCTGTGATAATCAATTGCGCTTCATCATCTGTCACCTGCACACCAAAAGCCTGCAATAATCCCAATCCACCGTCAGAGGTACCACTCCCACCAAGTGTCATAATCACTTTGGCTACGCCTTGTTGAAGCGCATCTTTTAACATTGCCCCTAATCCAAAACTACTACTTTGTTCAACTGTTTTTTCGCTAGGTTCAATAAAATCTAGTCCAATAACTGAAGCTGATTCAATGACAGCTGTTTTCTCACCATTAATAATGGTCATTAAGTAATCTGCTGTCATTGGTCGTGCCAATAAATCAACTGTTTTAACAGATTGCCATACACCGCCACAAGCTTCAAAGATAGCAGCCATACTGCCTTCACCGCCATCCGCGATTGGAACTGAAATTCCTTCATCTATTAATTTCAACTCTAATAAATGATTAATAACGGCTTCATTTAATTCTTTTGATGTTGCACTTCCTTTAAACGAATCTATTGCACTCACTAGTTTCATTTTTAACCCTCCGACCATTCAATTATTCTTTAAGTTAAGTGTACCACTTGCTTTTAACATGCTGCTTGTTTCAATTTAAATTCATGATTTCTCAACACATATTGCCGATCACACATGCTAGCAACATCCGGTTCATGAGTGACAATAATCACACATTTACCTTGTGATTTAGCTAAGTCTTGCAGTAACCCAATGATTATTTTTGTATTAGCTTCATCCAAATTACTCGTTGGTTCATCAGCAACAATGAGTCGCGCATCACAACATACCGTTCTGACAACAGCGACACACTGTTGTTGCCCACCAGAAAGATGTTGGACGTTTTTCTTAGCCATCTCTTCATCAACACCAACTTTTTTCAACATTTCAAAGACATATTCCTTATCACCTGCATGTGTTGCACCAGTGATAGCCATTGTTGTCATCACATTTTCAAGCGCTGACATATAGGTAAACAAATTATATGATTGAAAAATAATTGAAACATCTTTATTTCGATAATGTGTTAGCCCAATTTTATTAATAGCTTTACCTTCATATGAAATTTCTCCAGCCTTAGGTTTATCTAATCCCGCAATTAATGAGAGAAAGGTTGTTTTACCTGAGCCACTACTGCCGACAATAGCGTACGATTTACTATTTTCAAAAATTAAATTAACATTTGAAAATAGTGCATTATCCTTATTTTCATACCAATAAGCAACATTTTTCATTTCAATCATATAACCAGTCCTTTCCATTAATTTATGAATTCAAGCGTTTATTGAGTTCAAATCGTAACATACTAAGTGATGCCAAAATAATCGACACCAAGATAATTGTAAGACCCATTCCGCCTAATACTACCAAGTCTTTTACCTTAATTGTCGTATTTAAGCGATTCAATTTTACTGATTGGCTTGCCGTTATTGCTGATTGATCTGACAAATCACTTTGCGCACCACCTTGTATATCACTTGAAGTTGTTAATGTAGTTGCTGCCGTTTGTTGGTTTATTAACTGATTCCCAACGACATTGCCGATAACTCTACCACCAATACCTGCAACAGCTAACGATACAATTAAAATCATAACCATTTCAACAAAGAATTGTGCGATAATTTTCCACCATTTTTCTCCTAATGCTAATAAAATACCAATTTCATAACGCCGTTCTCTAATCATTAGAATAATCATTAAAGAAAGAATAATAGTTCCTGAAATGACCACTAACAAAATAATTTTTTGTGCAAACCGTTTAATATTATTCAATGGTATCAGCATTGATTGGTAATTCCTATCATCCGTTGATAGTGAAAATTGAGCTGGATTAATGAGTTTCTTAGCTTTTTTTGTAAATACTGCTAATTCAGCCGGATTGTTCAATGTATAAATAATTGAATCAGCAGTCCCTTTATATTTGCTACCTTTTATCGTATTAGCAAATGTATAAGCTGTATAAATTGTATTAGATGCATTTTTACCAATACTATTTGAACTAGCTTTATAAATACCCACAACTTTAACCTTGTACATTTTACCACCAGTTGATTTTAGTTTAATTGTATTCCCCACTGAAATATGGTTAATTGAAGCAAGTTCCGATTCAATCACAACATTCTTAGTGTTTAAATCACTTGCTGTCAGACCACGACCTTCCGTAATTTTGGCATCGCTAGAACTTAATAGACTAGTTGTTTCGCTCACACCAGAAATCATTATATGACCTGTTGTCACAGATGACTTCATTTTTTTATCATTCGTACCTTGATTTGAAGGTACTGTCTCAAATGAATCAGTATCAGCTATTACTGATGTCATAATTCTATAACTCTTCACGTTACTTAATGCACCAATTTTTTTAGCCGTTGTCATCTTGACCCCTGATAAGTTAGCTATTGTCTTCGATTTTTTTGAACCAAAGGTTTTCTTTTTGCTGACAGGCTTCTCCTGGTTAGCTGTCAACGTTACTGTTGCACCTACGCTCTTCTTGGCATCATTCGCCGCAGTTATTGCCGCATTTTGAATAATTAATCCTATTAACATGAATAACATAATAGTCGACATGACTAAAACAAGTAAAAATGATCTTCCTTTTTTAGCTTTAATATTTAATAAAGCTCGTTTAAAAAAATTCATATTCATTCCCTCTATATTCGCTTAATCTCTATCATTAAGCATAACTAATAAATATGAATTATTTTTGACGATTATCAGAACCTTTTGCATACAAGCCACAAAAAATATATAATGCAAGTTGGATTAGTTAAGATTATACTGTTTTTATTAATGCCCAAACACTCAATTAATAATGAAGGAGCACTATCACTCATGCCAACTCGTCAAGATCATCATAATAATAAAATAAAAAGAAACAAACAGGCCATTATTATAATAAGTACTATTTTGATTATTATAATAATTGGCGCCATCTCTTTTTCTGCTGGTAGTCGTGCGTCACATAAACGTGCTGAACAATCCTCACAGGATGCCGCTAGCTCTAAAGCAACAAGTATCGCTTTAAAAATTGCTAAAGAAACAAGTAATTCTTTAAAAAAAGCTAATCAAGATGCTAAAGATGCTGCAAGTTCTTCAGCTGATAGTTCTCATTCAGATTCTCAAACCGATAACACCATAAAATCCCCAACCTCGTCTAATACTTTAAATGCCAATGACAAATCTGAGATTTCAACTGACTTCTTAACTTGGGCTGGCAGACAAGCTATCATTGGTAATATGGCTGTAAGTGAGCATTACTTTAGTAATGATGTCGATAATTCAAGAGATTGGTACGCTAATACGCCAGACGGAAAAGTTCAAGTCCAAAATAATGATAATCCTGGCGCAAACTCATTCAAAATCCATGCCATTGGTGGTGTTATGTTTTACACAGCTAATGATAAAACAACTGGAATTGATAGCTCCTTGGACAGCGATGATGACTATTCACTTAATGTAAACTTTGACAAACCTGTCAGTAAATACCTGTTGGCTGATAACGGTGTCGTCTACCAATTAACAACTGGTAGTGGCACAGATGTTAACCCCGAAGACGGTTTTGCTGAATTAGATACTGATGGTACTGATTACGATAACGGACCTGATCAAGATTTTTTTGTTTCTAAAGATGCTGCTGCTCAGACTGAACTACGTACCCTAATTCAAACATATAAATAACCAAATAAAAGGCACGACAACTATTAAAAAATAAGTTGTCGTGCCTTTTATGACTATTAAATTTTATTCAGCTAATAACTATAGAGCCTTTTATTTAATCTATTAAACTTTCCCAATCTCTCGACCAGATTAAGCCTAAACATTTTTCACCGGTATGAACACCCACCAAAGGTCCGATATAACCTGATTCAAAATGCATATTAGGAAAACTATCTCTCAAATCTTGTCCCCATTCAGCTTGAAGATCTGGATTATTCGCATCAATTAAATCAATCCGAACTGGATAATCAAGTGACTGAGTCGTTTCTTCAAATTGTGATTTAATTTCTGCGTACGCATTTTTCATTTTGCGTTCTTTACCAATAGCAACAATTTTGCCTTCTTTATCAAAAGTTAAAATTGGTTTAATTTTCAATAAATTACCAACAAATCCTGAACGATTTGATAGGCGACCCGTTCTCATTAAATGATTTAAATCATCGACAACAAAAAGTACGCGTGTTGTTTCTCTCAACTCGCTTAATTTTTCAACTATTTCTGTAACATCTTTATTTTTTTTAACCATTGTGGCAGCTAATTGAACCATGTTCCCCATCCCTGCACAATCAATCTTTGAATCAAAGACATGCACATTGATAGAAGAAACAGATGGCGCAAAAGCCTCAAGATTTCCAACCAATCCACTAATACCTGATGATAAGTGAATACAAATCACATCAGTATAACCTTCAGCAGCAAGTGCATCAAATCGTTCTTCCATTTCACCCATTGATACTTGGGAAGTTGTTGGAAGAACGTCTTCTGTTTTTAATAGTTGATAAAATTGAGCCACTGTTAAATCCGCATTTTCATGATACACATGATTACCAAATAAGACTGGGTTATTGACGACTTTAATATCCAATCGTTCAACAATCTCATCTGCGAGATATGCCGAACTATCTGTTAATACAGCAATTTTCATTATTCACACTCCTATCTTTACTATCGTATCATACATTACGATTGAATACCGTCATTTAGCCACCAATTTGGCGCCCAATAACTAATCCTAAAAAAGTCATCAAGCCACCAATAATATAACTAACTAATAAATAAATCATAAAGAATGAAACTTTTTGACTTTTAATTAACTTAATCAATTCAAAATTATAAGTTGAAAAAGTCGTAAAACCGCCCATTGTTCCTGTCCCAAGTAAAACTAACATTGGATTGGATAAATTAAGTCCTGTTAAAATCCCTAAAATTAAACACCCTATTAAATTAATGGACAAAGTCCCAACCGGAAATTTATCAGTTAACAATTGATTGCTAAGATTAGTTAAGCCATATCTGAGCATAGCTCCGACTGCAGCTCCCAATCCGACTAATAAAATCATCATGAGTGTTCACGCTCCATTCGCCAATCACCAACTCGATTTCCAAGTAAATAACCCAGTAGCGTTAAGGAAAGGCCACCAACAATCGTAACCACGATATAAATAATTGCATAAGTCCATTGTTGCATTTCAATTAACGTTACCGCTTCTAAACTATAAGTTGAAAAAGTCGTAAAAGCACCAATAAAGCCAGTTTTCATTCCTAGTGTTAGCCATGCCGGCACTTTCTCAGTCGTTTCAATATATTGAACCAAGAACGCCAAAATAAAGCAGCCAACTAAATTAATCATAAGTGTCCCAAGTGGGAAGCCATCTGGTTTAACAATGGTTAAACCTAGTAAATACCGACTTATTCCGCCAAAAAAGGCAAATATTGCGATAATCATATAATTCAATTTAAATACCTTCTTATTTATTGATGTCTAATACCTTATTTTACCGAATTTTTACATTAATACAACGGATAAAATAATCATCTTAATATTTATTAATACTTTATTAAAAGAAACGTAGAAGAACCCAAAGTAATTACCTTGAGCACTTCTACGTTTCTTAGTTTTTGAAAACTTTAACACTGGTTTCTTAATTATATTAACGACATGGCAATACAATCATAATAAATTAAGTTTTACAGCAACTGCAATTGCTTGTGCCCGATTGGTAACATTTAACGTCTCATAAATTTCTGTTAGATATAACTTCACAGTCCGATCGGTCACAAACATTTCTCCGGCAATGTCTTTATTTGTCATCCCATCAGCAACGTTTTTTAATAGATCAATTTGTTTTTCGGTCAACTTAATTTCATTTTCTGGATTTTCGTTTAACGCCATCATCTTTTTAGTAACTTCATTACTAACAGCCACATAATCATCCGCATTAAGCACTCTCACAACTTCATCAACTATTTTAGCCGGTTCTTCACTTTTTAACAGATATCCTCGAATACCATAGTTCATCATATTCTTAACAACATCATTATCTATTTCAGTTGATAGCACAACTATTCTCGTTTGCCCTGCAAGCTGTTTTATTAAATCAAATCCGGCCATTTTTGGTAATCGTAGATCTACTAGAATTAAATCAGGAATTTCATCTAATTCTGCCAATTTAGACTGAGCATCAATCCCATCTACGGCGACACCAACAACGGTTAATTGTGGATTCATATTAATCATCATTTCCAAACCATTTCGTACAATTGGGTGATCATCAACAACCATTACCGTGTTCATTCTGTATCCCCCATTTCAACTTTAATTCGTACAACCGTACCCTCTTCTGACGTACTAAGAATTTTAATATCGCCGCCATGACTTTGTGCACGCTCACGCATTCCCACCAAACCATAATGGTCTTTACGTGTCCGTCCACCATTTGGAAATAAATCACCATTATTTTCAATATCTATAATCAATTGCCCACTAATAAGAATGGCACCAACCTGAGCATTTAAAATATTGGCATGCTTAATAACATTCATGAGTGCTTCGTTAATCATCCGAATGACATCTATCAATAAATCACCTGTCAACATCAAATCATCATTAATATCAACAATTGTTTTCAAACCATACTTAACCTCTAATAATGCAGTTTGTTCTATCACGTGTGACCTCAAACTAACCTTAGCATTTTCAGAAGTGATACCCCGATACGTTTCAATCATACTGCGTGATTCCTTAATTGAACTAGACGTTAATTTCTGTATCTGCTTAAGTCTATTTTTAGCTTTTTCATATTGTTCGCTATCAATATAAGATTCCGTTATTGCAAGCTCCATACCAATACCTACTAAATCTTGAGTTAACGTGTCATGCAGATCACGCGCCATTCTTTGACGTTCTTCCACAACAGTAAACTTACTAACTTGTTTATAGGCAGCATTCAATTCAACATTCAGTTGTGACAATTGCAGAGCTTGGTATTTGCTGTCATAAACCGCTTTGTAAATATAGTAGGACAAAAACATAATTGCAGAAATAGCTTCTAAAATGTAAAAACTATTAATCAATGGCCCTATGATTATACCAACTAACAAACCAGCTAATATAATAGTAATTGCATAACCCCAAACTAATTTAGAAAAGAAATAATAAGGTTGATGTAATGACAACGATATATCTTCAATAACAAATACTATTACGACACCAATTAAGTAACAAAGTGATGCATTAACATTATTCATCAAAAACGCCATGCCAACTGAAACAACAATTTGCATGCTCATCAGTACATATTGATTAGATTTTTTTAAGATTTGCTTTGCACCTAATAAAATTAATAAATGTCCAAACATTAAATAGCCAGCATCATAAGTTTCCAGCGTAGGATTCGGATATTCTGTGATAAGTGCAATTAAATAAACAATTGTCAATAATCCGGCAACTAGCCAACGACCTCTACAAAAGAAAAGTTGCTGCATCTGCAGCCGTAATTCATCATCCAATATAGTCCCTCCAATTACAAAAATAACCTCAACGTATAAACCTATATAGCCATCTTATCATTAATTATTCTAGTTTCATATTTGGTAGGATTTTATCTAACCATTTAGGAAAGTACCAATTTGCTTTTCCAAATAAAATAATCATTGATGGTACTAAAATCATTCTAACAATAAAGGCATCAAAGAAAATCCCAAATGAGAGTGCTAACCCAATCGACTTCACTGTTGAATCACCAGCAAACACAAATCCCATGAATACAGCAGTCATGATTAAGGCTGCGGCAAATACCGCTTTACCATTAGTCCGAAGTGCTTCAATAACGGCAGTTTTAGTATCATGCGTTTGATCATATACTTCTCTTATTCGACTGACCAAAAAGACCTCATAATCCATGGCTAAACCAAATAAAATTCCAATTAAAATAACTGGCGCAAAATTAAGGACTGGCATTTTAACACTCAAACCAATCAACCCCATACCATGACCCTGCTGTGTTACAAACACTAGTGCTCCTAACGTCGCTAATAGTGATAAAATAAACCCACCAACTGCAACGAATGGAATAAGTAAAGAACGAAAAATTGTCATCAATAATAAGAATGCAAATACAACAATAATAATAGCAAACTTAGGTAAGGCTTTCATCAACATATCCGACATATCGATATTAATAGCCGTTGATCCTGTCACCAACATTTTGGGCATGCCCTGTTTCTCTGATTGAGATCGAATCTGATAAACCAAATTTTTAGTTTTAACATTATTACCATCATCTTTAGGTGTGACCGCAATCATATAATAGTGACCACTTTTACCATTACCTGTTACAGCTGGTGTTTCACTAACAACATTTTTGTCACTCTTTAGTTTTGCAGTTGCCTTAGCTACTTGGTCTGTATTTTTAGTTTCAATTAACACCACTAATGTAGCAGAATTTCCTTTACCATATCCTTCAGTCATCAAATCATAGGCACGTCGCTCTGTAAAATGGCTACTTTTAACTGAATCATTTGGTAATCCTAAATTTATTTGACTAAAAGGGATTGCTGCACCAATTAATCCTATAACTACCATTAATGATAGTAATATACTGTGCTTAGCAACAAAATTTCCATAACCTTTATCCCGATTCCATTTGCTTAATACACCGAATAATCGATTACGCTTCTCACCTGTTCCATATTTACCCATTAATACTAAAGTTGCTGGAATAAATGTCAGCGCAGTGAACATTGCCGTCAATACTGACAGCGCCCCACAAATTCCCATAATTGTTAAAAATTCAATACCTAACGTACTCATCGCCAGTAACGCAACCATGACAGTAACTCCCGCAAAAATAACGGATTTTCCAGCAATTGTTAATGCTCTCCGTAGCGCTAACTGTCGGGTATGACCTGATTTTAATTCTTCACGATAACGAGAAATGATAAACAACCCATAGTCAATTCCCACAGCAAGTCCAACCATACCGCTTAATGATAAATCTGCTGAACTAATTGTAATGAAGTTTGACATAATTACCGTACCCAAAATACTAAGTCCAAGTCCTAATATTGCTGATATAATGGACATCCCAGCAACTAATAAAGAAGCAAAAGTAATAGCAAGTACAATAACAGCACAAATTAGCCCGTACATCTCTGATTTTTCACCTGTATCCATTGCATTTATCGTTAAATCACCACTAAGTTCAGTTTGAATACCTGCTGAACGAGTGACATTAGTCGCTTTAACTAAGCGATTAATAGACGCTTGTTTAACAGACTCTTTTTTTTGCTTATAAATAACAGTCAAATAACCATATTTAGCCTTTTTGACCAAATTTTGTTGTTGCTTTGGTGTTACAATTACTTTAACATTTTTATCTTCACTTACTTTTTTAGCAAGGCGTGTGATTGCTACGTCTTGTTTAGCATCGGTTAACTTCCCCGATTTTGCTTTTAAAACTATTTTTTCTGTTGCTCCAGTTGGTGCCGTATCACTAAAATCGGTCGTGACAATATTTAATGCTTTTTGCGCTTCAGTTCCGTTTATTTCCAGACTATTCCCTGAAAAACTAGCCCCCTGAGTTGCCGCCACACCACCTACAATCCCTAATATAGCTAAAACAAGTACAATCGTTATTACCGCATGTCGATATATAAAATCACTTAATTTATCTAACCCTTTTGTCAAAATAATATTTCCTCCTCTTTAATTGCATGAGTTTATTCTAACAAGGCTTAGCCTTTAAGATAATGGACCATTGGGAAGATTTTTAGTTCCCTTTAGGGAAAATCAACCCAAAATAAAAAGCCCTTGCTCCACAAGGACTTTAATTACATAACTCTTATTAAGCTTGACTCAATTTAAACTGACTCCATGGTTTTAAGAAATCGAGTAAGAATAATTCATCATCCGTAATGCGGCCAACAACATTCACCCGACCATCATTTTTCATTTCTTTTAAGGCAATTTGTGTTTCACCTTTGTACTGTCCATATCCTTCATTATCAATTAAGACATCCCCACGCTTAATTTGTTTCGTGTTATGTGCAGGGAACGCTTTATCTTTATAAATAACCCGTGTCATCGTTGAACGTAACAGATAATCTGAGCGATCACCACGGTAACTGTGCATACTATCGAGTAAAACTTTCTTTTCAAGATCAGTTACATCGTCAACTGTTTCAATCTTAAGGGTTGGATAATTGGCATTAAATGCTTCCGCAGCAGATTTTAATTCAGTTTCTGAAGCATACGCGTTAGCGATAATCACATCGTCAATTAAATCCGTCATCAACATGTGTTTAACTTGTGTGGCAATCTCTAAATGACGATGATCTTCCAATGTGCATAACCCATCCGCCGTTGGCCAAGGACCGAAAGTTGCTGAGTTAGCATTCACAAAGGCTGCCGTATTTAAATTATATTTTCGGAACTTCTCACTACAAGCAACAAAAAAGTTATACGCCAATCCTGTGTATTCATGTGGATAAAAATTGTGTGATCCTAATAAATTTTCTCTTTTTGGTGAATAACTCATAATGTTATCCACATAATTAGTCCCAGAACTCATATTAATTTCAATTTTTAAATTATATGGATTGCGAGTCATTGCGGCTTCTTCTGCCCCAGTAAATCCTAAATCTAATCGAACACCGTATGCACCCATGTCATCAAAGAATTTTAAATCTTGATAACTAATATTTAATTGTTCAAACAAATCAGGATTAATATCAACCATGACTTCCATGCCCAGTTGATTTGCGTAATCAACAGTCTTTTTAAATTCAGCTAATACCTTATCTTTACCATCAGTCACTTGTAGTAAACTCGTAAAAACTCTCTTATACCCATATTTACTAGCTAAATCTAAATACGCTGCATCGTCCTTAAAGTTTGATCGTTCTGGATAAATTGAAACGCCTAATTTTCCCATCGTTATTCCTCCTAAATATTATTAAGGTCTATACCAATAGTATAAAGGTTATTTTTCTCATTTGAAAGCGTATTCTATGATTTATTTGGATTATTTTTAAAGAATTCCTTAATATTAAGGTTATTTTAAGGTTCGTGTTGTATAGTGAACTTATCCCAAAACAACATAAATAACTAACCTTTATACTTTTTCATTTCTCCTCCAAAGTAATGAAAGAGAGAGCTAATTTATTAGCTCTACAACTTACTCCCTAGAGACTGCCTTCCCAGCAGTCTCTTTTTTTGTTTTTATTTTTTAAAGGTGTGCTAAAATATAAATCACAAAGGAGTCAAAATATGACAATACTCACTACTTTACTACAATTAATTGGCCTCAGTGTGGGGCCTCTTCTTGTGGCCGCCTTTTTACTAACTGCTGTGAATCGTAATACAAAAAAACAGTTATCCTTAAACCAACAATTATATTTGGGTTCTATTGGCATTATCATCCATGAAGCTAGTCACGCCATAATGGCTTTTATTTTTCGATTCCATATCACTCAAATTAAATTAATTAAACGACCTCATCCAGAGATGGGCGATAACTCACTTGGATTCGTCAGCTATAATTCACCCCAAAATTTAAGAGGTAAAATTGGTACGGCAATGGCTGGAATTGCCCCTATTATTGGCTGTTCAGCCGTAATCATTGGCCTTTTCGCCTTACTTTTACCCCAATCTTTTAATCTATTATCCACAATGCTACTAAACAAAACATTCAATACACAATCATTTTTTTATTTATTCACATCATTATTTCAAAATTGGGCATTAAACTTCATCGTGTGGCTGTTGATCACAACGTCCATCACAGTTGGTGGGTTCGACTTAAGCTCAGCTGACAGACAAGGATTTGGTCTTGGATTTAGTTTACTGGCATTTTTAGCTATTATTATTTATTATCTGTTTGCCCTATTTAACCAACAAACGCTACTAATGACCTTATTAACTAATCTCGCTTTACGCACTAGTTTGATTACTATTTTGATGCTCTTTTTATTACTAATTACAAATTTAGTGGTTAAATTATTTAACCATTAAAATACAGTTTAACTGACTATAATCACTGCGCCTTTTTAATTAATTTCACCCAAATGACACCCATAAATGGCATAAGTGTCACAAAAAATGAGATTAAAAATTTCATTAAATCAATGTCTATCACTGTATGCTTAATTAATTCTGAATTAATTTGATATAAATAATACCCAGGAAAAGCACTCTGAATATTAGTAATTAAGTGAACAAACCACCCACTACTAAACGTGTAAAATGGCACTATTAATAGTGCTACAATGACCATTAGCGGAAAACCACCCGCATCTAAAGCAACAGAATCCATCGTTAATCCAAGAGCAAATCCAATGGCACTAAAATAAATTCCTAAGATACTTAATAAACCTATTAGTTCAAACAAGGTAATGTTAATTATAATAGCCCCTAAAATGGATCCAATAATACTAATAATTAAACTGATTATCACGTTAATAATGAGTTGAATCAGTAATTGATCAAACATAAAATTCCAGATAGAATAATGTGATGTTTTACTTTTAAGTAAGTAATATCGTTTACTACCGTTAATTTTTTTGCTAAAGGTTACGATAGAGTTCCCCATAATTCCAAATAAACAAGCAATTAAAAAGAATCCTTGTTTTTCTGCTTCTGGCATTATTGTAGAATTATCTTTAGCCAAATTAATCATAAATAAATACCAAAGAGAAGGAATCACAATGGTGAAAAATAAAAATCGTTTATTACGCATGACTTGTTTAAGTTGAATGAATATAGCCATTATGCTCGTCCTTTCTCATCGTTAAAGTGACGGTACCATTGTTCAATGGTTTGATTGTGTCCATGAATTTTAGTAACAGAAACATCCTGATCAATTTTTCCATTTTTAAGTAACAAAACTCGTGAAAAGTATTTATCAATTTGGTTAAAGTCGTGTGTAATCGTGATGACACTTCCGTTAACATGATCTAAATGTTGCCAAAAAAAATCAATCGATTGCAAATCCATCCCAACTGTTGGTTCATCTAAAATTAATAACTTAGAGGGCCTTAACAAACTAAGCATTAACGCTAACCGGCGCTTTTGACCACCAGATAATTTTCTAACAAAAGTATTCATGACATCTTGTAGTTGAAATTTTTCAAGCATCTGACTTACGAATTCTTTAGAATAGACTTGATCAATTAATGAAGCCAGTTGAACATGCTCAATGACTTTTAAATCACCTAGCAGGACATTTTCCTGGGACATAATATTTAAATCATTTTTATTATCAATTAAACTTTCAAGGTGCCCGCTATCAGCTTTTTCTTCGCCATAGATAATTTTTACTAGTGTCGATTTTCCTGAACCATTACTCCCTAAAAGCGCAATTCTATCTTTTTCATAAACTGTTAAATCGATTCCATTTAACACAGGTTTGTCAAAGGCTTTTTTTAAGGCACTTATTTTTAATAAAGCTTCTTTAGAATTATTTTTCCCTAAAAGTAATGCATCTAAACTAACGCCTAAAATTTCTGATAAACTAATTAACTTATCAATTCCAGGTTCAGCTTGTCCATTCTCCCACTTTGAAATTGATTGACGAGAAACGTATAATTTTCGGGCTAAATCTTGCTGAGATAATTGTTTTTCTCTTCTCAATGCTATTAATTGATCTAAAAAAATATTTTTCATTTTTTAACTTCCTCCTTAAATTAATTATTAGTGATACTTAGAACTATGTAAATAGATACGCCAGATAATTATAGATGACAAGCACGCAACTTAACGTTGCAGTGCTGCTATATGTACGTTTCAAGGGGGTATTTCAACTAAAAAAGCTGATTATATTTCTGTGTTTTTTAACAACCAGAAATATAATCAACTTTCAATACTTACTTATTTTTCAATGTCTTCATTTAACTTTTCTATTTCCACCATAATTTCACTAACGCTTGTGTCCCATCGTTACCTAAGTTGTCTTCATCAACTAATTTTTCATATAAAATCTTAGCTTCTTTTGTTGCAGGTAAATTAACATTCATTTTTTCTGCTTCATCCAACGCAATACGTAAATCTTTTAGGAAATGTTTTGCGAAAAATCCTGGCGTATAATCCTCTTTTAAAATACGTGGTGCGTAATTAGCAAGGCTCCAGTTAGCAGCACTACCACCGCCAACCGTTTTAACAATACTTTCTAAATTTAAATTGGCTGCTTTTGCGTAAACCAACAATTCAGTCATTCCGGTCATTGTTCCAGCAATCATAATTTGATTAGCCATTTTAGCGTGCTGCCCTGAACCATAGGCACCGAAAAGAGCAATTGTTGTGCCCATTTTTTCAAAAATAGGTTTAACTTGTTCATAAATGTCACTCGTTCCACCAACCATAATTGTTAATTTTGCATTTTTAGCCCCAATATCACCACCAGAAACAGGAGCGTCCAATGCAAATAACTCATGACTCTCCGCGTAATCACCAATTTTTTTAGCTAACGTAGGTGTACTTGTTGTCATATCAACAACGATTGTCCCCTTTTTAGCTCCAGCAAAAATACCATTTTCTTCAAAATAAATAGCTTGAACATCAGCCGGAAAACCAACCATTGAAAAGACAATATCACTTTTTTCTGCCACTGCTTGAGGAGAATCAGCCCAAATAGCACCTTGGCTAACTAAAGTATCTGTTTTTGATTTTGTTCGATTAAACACCGTCACAGAATAATCTGCTTTCAATAAATTACTAACAATCGCGGCACCCATGACGCCGGTTCCAACAAATCCAATTTTTTTCATAATAATCTCCTCTTTAATCGTTTCCTCTATTATGCCACTTACCCTAGAAATCGCCCACCATTTCGACTAAAAAAGGTAACCATCACATCTACTGATAGTTACCTTACGCGTCGCTATTTATTTTGTGCCACTTTTTCACTTAAATATTTTGAAAATTCACTTTTATCATGATAACCAACTACTTTTTCAATTGCTTTACCATCTTTGAAAAGTAAGAAACTAGGAATACTCATAACATCGTATTCTAATGCCGTTTCTTTATTCTCATCAATGTTCAATTTTACGAATTGCATATCAACTTTGAATTCTTGCTCTAATTCATCAATGACAGGCTCCATCATTAAACAAGGGCCACACCAAGGAGCCCATAAATCAACAATTGTTAATCCTGAATTCGTATGTTCTGCCAACGTTTTATCTGTTACTTTCGTAACCATGTTGTCACCTTCATTTCATTATTTTTTATTCTGAATATTGTACATGTGAATCAATGTTGTTACTATAATTGCGCCAAAGACAATTCCAGCAAAAAGAATAGATGAAATTTCAATACCAATCTGTGGTATTGAAACAAATAATTTCACCGCAATCAACGCGATTAATAAATAGGCCATTGATTCTAGTTCTGGCACAATCTTCATTAATTTCATAATCAATGTTGCAATGCCACGCATCGCTAAAATACCAAACATCCCACCAATCAAAACGACAACTGGATTCGTTGAAATAGCTAATGAAGCTAAAACTGAATCGATTGAAAAGACAATATCCATCATTTCAATTGAAATAACAACTGACCAGAACAATGAGAAGGGCCCTTTACGTCCATTCCCTTTTTTCTCTGATTTAGGTTTTGGTGTCTTAACTTTTGAGAAAAAGTAATGGGCTGATAAATAGATTAGATACCCAGCTCCAATCACTTTGATTTCCCAAAAATCAATTAAAAATGTTCCAATTCCTATAATGATAAAGCGAAAAATATAAGCGCCCCATAATCCATAAAACAAGGCTTTTTCTTGGTCTTTTTTTTGCGGTAATTTTTGTGTTTGTGCGGCCAATACGATGGCATTATCTACTGATAATAAACATTCGATTACGGCTAATGACAGAATAATCATCCAATCACTACTAGATTCAACTACTGTTTTCCAATTATTGAGGTCAAAAAATGGTCCATATAAGTTTGTTAACATTTAATTCTCATACTTTCTTTTAATAAGTTTTATGAACAACTGTAGAAAGTAATTATACAGCAATTCAACATTTATGCAAAAAAAGGAGTGACAGCTAATTAGCTACCACTCCTTTCACTTAATTATTAAGCATACATTTTCAATTGTTTGTCAGAAAGAACTTGGTTCATACGTCCACTCTTGAATCCTTTAAGATCCATAGTGACATATTTAAATCCTAAATCAGTTAATTTAGCATTTACGTCTTCATTCAAAGCAAGTAACCCATTTAATTGTTCTGCAGGTACTTCAACACGAGCAACATCCCCGTGGAAACGAACCCGAACAGTTGTGAAACCTAAACCGCGAAGATAATGTTCAGAATCCATCACTAATTTGATATTATCTAACGTTAATTTAGTATTGTATGGAAAACGTGATGATACTGAACATGAGGCAACTTTGTTCCAGTTGTTTAAGTTCAACTTTTGAGCTAACTCACGCACATCTGTCTTGTAAAGATCAGCATCTTGCAAGATACTCTTAGCGTTAGCTTCATCTCTAGCTCTTAATCCAGGTCTAAAATCGTTATTATCATCCATGATCATACCATCTAAAACAGCATCATACCCTTTTTCTAAAGCAATCTTATTCAAGGCATCATAAAACATTTTTTTAGAATAGTACCAACTATCTGGTGTGTTATTGCTAATATGAACATCTGATAAATAGTTCAATTCAGTCCCATAAACAGTTGCGCCCATTGCTTCAGCAAGTGCGATTGCTTTATCGTATTCTTCATTTGTGAAAAGTTCTGAATTGGCAATAACAGCCAAAACATTTTCTTTACCAAGTGTCTTCAAAGCCATTTTTAAAACTAAAGTACTATCAATACCACCTGAAAAGGCAACAATCACCTTATTCATTTTATTTAAGTTAGTTACGATTGCTTGTTCTTTTTCATCAATAGTTGTCATTATCATTTCTTCTTCCATTATTTTATTTGTGCAGATAATTCAGTTAATTGCTTGTATTGTTCTTTTAGTACGTCATCAGATGTCCATTTAACACTATCAATATTGTTAATAAAGGCATCATTTAATTTGTTTGTACATTGACAAACCATTTCATTAATTGATTCATAGCGTTCTTTTAAATCATCTGATAATGAAACATAAATATTTTGAATTAACGTAAATTCTGAGTAGCTTTCTTCTAATAAGGCCAATTTAGTCCCTGTTAAAGAGGTTGAAAAAATAGCATGATTATATAAATGCAATAATCTTTCGAATGAATCTTTGTATAAACTCATTTGCATATCAGTTTTCATTTTTCACTTATCCCTTACTAAATATTAAAGTATGAATGCATAAATAACGCTGCAACCACACCACCACAGATTGATCCTAAGCCAGGTGCAACAAGTGCATATTTCCAGTCACTAGTTGCTTTGTTTTTGAATGGAATAACAGCATGCGCTAATCTTGGACCCCAATCACGAGCAATATTCATTGCGAACCCAGTAGTCCCACCAAGTCCCATACCAACAGCCCATGTTAAGATACCAACGCCAATTGGAACAACGCCTGCTGATTTCGTTTCAGAAATTGCTAAAATTGAACTAATAAAAATAAATGTTGCCACGAATTCAGCAAAAAAGTTACGTGGTAAATTTCTAATTTCTGGTGCTGTACTGAAAATATTACGAATAGCCGTTGGGCTAACTTCGCCTTCAGATGCTTTAAATTGATCTTTATACATGACGTAAACAAGTAATGATCCACACATACCACCTAAAACTTCAGCTACTGAGAGTGGAATGAATTGCATCCAAGGTACATTGCCTAAAATACATTGTGCCAAAACCATTGCTGGATTTAATGACACATTACCAAATACGAATAAAGCAACGGTAATCCCAAATCCCCATGTTGTAACAACAAAAATATCACCTGAACCACGATATTTTGATCCTTTTAAGACGTTATTACAGAAAACTCCTGTCCCGAACACACACATTAAGCCTGTAGCTAAAAATTCCGATATCATTTGATGCAACATATTTAAATTACCTCTTTTTTATTTTTTTGCCACTCATTTGAAACCAATTGATAAACCTCTGATAATGATAAATCATTATCGTTTGCAATCTTTTCACAATCATCATATTCAGGGCTATATTTTTCAATTTCTTCATAAGTCGCTATTTTTATTCCAACAACCCCATATTCTGTTTTTACAGAATCAAAGTGTCTTTTCATGATTGTTCGATTGAACGTTTGGTAGCGAACGCCCAATGTACTTGTATATTTTAAAAATAATTTAGTCATTTTTTCTTGGTCTAACGGGTGACACAACGCAGTTACTTTATAAGCTGGACGATTTTTTTTCATTTGAATGGGTGTAAAAAAGGCATCATAACTGCCTTCAGCCATCAATTTTTTCATTAAATAACCCAACTGTTCACCGGTTTGGTCATCAATGTTGGCCTCAATACTCATAACAGAATCATTATTTTGATCGATAATTTGTGAACTTAGTTTTTTTTTTTGAGTAATAAGACACGTAATGCGTTGAATCCGCCTGTTTCTCTTTTACCAAATCCATAACCCACTTTTTCAACCATTAATTCACTTGGTATTTCACTAAATTCCGATACAATATTTTTCACAATACCCATACCAGTTGGTGTAATCAATTCTGTATGAATTGATGCATCCTGCTTGATTGGAATCTGGCTGCCCACTCGCATTTGCATCACAGCCGGAACCGGAACTGGCATCCTGCCATGAGCAACATCAATAAACCCACTTCCATCAGTTAAAGGAGATGAAATAACCTGATCAACGCCTAATAAATCTAATGCAACAAAACAACCAATAATATCAACAATTGAATCTAATGCGCCAACCTCGTGAAAATGAATTTCAGAAATTTCGACATGATGCACAACCGCTTCTGCTTTTGCAATTTCAGTAAAAACATCACTGGCTTGCTCTTTAATTGACTCTTTTAACTCACTATCTTGAATAATTTTTAAAATATCAGCTAAATGTCTCACGTCATGATCGTGATGATGATGTTCATGGTCTTCAATGAAGCCATGATCTTTTTCACCGTGATGCATATGAACATCAAAACTAGTTCCAAAAATACTACTTTTTGAAATTTTTTCATTTTCCAACTCATAACCTGCTACGTTAATCTTGGCTAATTGTTGTTTAAACGTTTCAAAATCAATCCCTAAATCAAGTAAAGCGCCAATGAACATATCGCCACTAATCCCTGAAAAAGCATCTAAATATAATGTATGCATAGTGTGTTCCTTTCTATAAATGATTCATCATACTGGCTGAATACCCTGCACCAAAGCCATTATCGATATTAACGACAGTAATACCCGATGCACAGCTATTCAACATTGTTAACAACGGCGTAACGCCGCCAAAGCTAGTCCCATAACCAACACTTGTTGGCACAGCAATTAACGGTGCATCAATTAAACCGCCCACGACACTAGCTAAAGCGCCCTCCATACCAGCGATAACAATCACGACTTTTGCGCCTTGAATGACATCAAGCCGTTTGAATAACCGACCAATCCCTGCAACGCCAACGTCATACACGCGTTCAACTTTGTTACCATATGTTTCGGCGGTAACAGCTGCTTCTTCCGCAACATTCATATCTGACGTACCTGCAGTTACAATTGCCACATAACTTTCAGTTGTTGGCATTTCATGATTTGTAACGGTCACACATCTTGCTTTTTCAAAATAAATCGCATTTTTCTCAGATTGTTTGATGATGTCAAATTTTTCTTTTGAAATACGCGTTCCTAAAATATTCAATTTATTTTGTGCCATGACTTGCATGATGCCAATGATTTGTTCTGCTGTTTTACCCTCGCCATAAATGACTTCTGGATACCCATTTCGCTTCTCACGAGATAAGTCGACCTTAGCAAAATCAAGCTCTTCAAACCCGGAATTGTTAATTGTATCCATAGCATCTGCAACGTCAGCTTTACCAGATGCAACTGACATTAATAACTCTTTCAAATTGTTTTGTTCCATTTTTATTTTCCTTTATTTAACGATAACGCCTAAACCATCAGGGATAACGGCAACTTTAGCATCTGCGCCTTCAATTGCGTAAGCCATTGCTAGGGCTTCGTCGATTGTCTTAGCCAACTTCATATGCATATCTGAAATTAACTTTGGATCAACCAAATCAGAGACAAAAATCACATCATGATTAACTAAGATTCTTGCCAAAATTTGTGACGTCCATTGATCAGGAACTGTTTCAGATTTGGGTGTATTAATCGCCTTATCTAAAAATTCTTTAGGATCATCACAATCAGCAATATTATGGTAGAAACCTTCACCACCATGACCATCACGAGAACCCGCAACCATGATAATAATGCCGTGTTCTTTATTTGTGGCTTCAGCAGATGTCATCCCTTTAACCGCTTGGTAGATATTTTGATCTAATGGATAACCTCCATTAGTTGAGATTGTAATATCACTTTCAACCTTAGGGACTTCTGATAAGCGTTTAACAAAGGCACAACCCTCTGCATGTGCTTCTTCCAAATCTCCTGCGAAAGAACCGATAATTTTTTTATTTTCATCTAAAACGACATTAATAATAAATTGTAAGTTAGCCGTTTTTGCAGCATAGACCATATCTTTATGAATAGGATTATGACTAATATTCCCAGTTCTTGCTTTAGGAGAATTAATAAAAGGTCCTGAATGATTAGCTAGAATTGTTTTATATGAAGCAACACCAGGTAATACAGATTTACGTCCACCTGAGAATCCAGCAAAGAAATGCGATTCAATGAAGCCTTCTGATAAAAGTAAATCAGCTTCTACAGCCACTTTGTTCACAATGCATTCACCACCTGAAGGTAATGTCCCAATTTTTGCCATTGAGCTATCATCTTCAGAATCATGAATCACGATTTCTTCATTTGCGACAATTTCTTCACCATATTTATCAACAAGTTCTTCATGCGTTGAAGCACGATGGAATCCGGTTGCAACTAAGATACGAATTCTAGCATCTGGTGCAACTGACCGAATTCTTCTTAATAAGATAGGTGTAATAATTTTTGAAGGGACTGGACGAGTGTGATCTGAACTAATGATGACAATATTTTTCTTACCTTTTGCCAACTCTTCTAGCTTAGGACCACCAATTGGGTTGTCTAATGAGGCCTCAACTGTCTCCTCCTCAGATAATTCGTTATGATATGTTGCAGCTTCTGAAACTAATTTCCCGGCAAAATTTTTGTCTGCAATGTTCACAGTAATCATCTTTTTGTCATATGGTAATTTAATTGATACCATTTTATGTGTCATTTCCTTTCTCTATGCTTGCTTTTATAACATTTGAATTATATCATGGGTCACCAATATAAACTTTCTCTTTTGACGTTCTTATTTTGTCCCCCTATTTATTGTTAACATTTGTATCCTTTAAATCAGTCATTTTTTGTTATCCTTTGGCTCTATACTGTTGCTATGCAATTAGTCATGTATCGTTGTCAACAAATGTGTACAATCAAGATATATTATTTTCCCTTTTGATTACCTTTCCATGTACTAATTAGTATTGTCGCTTGTAAACAAATATAAAATTAAGGTGGCCCTTATGGTATTAACTGATATTGAATTTCTAATGAACTACTTGGAAGAAAAAAACGTGCCTACCATTACCAAGAAAAGACATAATTATTTAACTTATAACGGATTAGAAGAACGCTACACTTACATATTAAAAGAAGGCATCATCAAAAATAGTATTATTCTACAAGATGGTCGCGAATTTAACTTATCGTATATCGCTAAGCCAGATGTTATTTCCTTATTACGTGATGAAGTTTCAAAGTTCACTTCTTCTCCATTTAATGTGCGAATTGAATCAAAAGAAGCAACTTTTTATAGAATTGATCGTGTCACTTTTTGGGAATACGTTAATTCAACGATTGAATTACAAAACTATGTAAAAAACTATTATCGAAAAAAACTCTCAGAAAATATTTATCGCTCACAACGGATGATTATGAATGGGAAAAAAGGGGCCATCTGCGCGTTTGTTTATAGTTTAATTGATCTCTTTGGTAAACAAATTAGTAATGGTATTTTAATCGATTTTGATATTACTAATGAAGACATCGCAAACTTTTGTGGGATTTCCTCCAGAAGTAGTGTGAATCGAATCCTAATGGAATTAGAAAATGAACAAGTAATTTCAAAAATCAAACGGAAAATTGTCATCACTGATATCAGCTACTTGCTAGATTTCATCGCCAATTAATAAAGGAGTTTCTTATGCATATTCCAGATAATTACCTTAGTCCCCAAACCTGCATCACCATGTTTGTCGCCATGACTCCTGTCTGGGCGATATCCATCTCAAAAGTTAAAAGCCAAATTAAAGAAAAAAAAGAAACAGTCCCGTTACTCGGAATTGCTTCTTCTCTTTCTTTTTTAATTATGATGTTCAATTTACCCGTACCAGGTGGCACGACGGCTCATGCAGTTGGCGGAACCTTATTAGCCATCCTATTAGGGCCGTGGGCTGCTTGCTTGTCCATTACCGTTGCCTTACTCTTACAAGCACTTCTGTTTGGCGACGGTGGTATTTTAGCCTTTGGTGCAAATGCCTTTAACATGGCCTTCATCATGCCATTCTTTGGCTACATCATTTATTTATTTTTTAAACATTTCAAACATGATCGGATTGGGGCCTTTATCGGGGCTTACTTTGGCATCAATTTAGCCGCCTTAATCGTGGGTATTGAGTTAGGCATCCAACCACTACTCTTTCATGATCAAAGTGGTAATCCTTTGTACTCGCCTTACCCACTCTCAATTTCAGTTCCCGCAATGACCTCAACCCATTTGCTCATTATTGGTTGGGTTGAAGCTATTTTTACCGTTTTGGTTTTCTCTTTTGTAAAGAAAGCCTCTCCCAATTCAATTTATTTAGCTGATAATCACCAAAAATCAAATACAAAAAAATTATTAACTCGTTTTTATCTTTTAATTGGTGGCTTAGTAGTCCTATCTCCACTGGGGTTACTCGCTTCAGGAACAGCTTGGGGCGAATGGAGTGCATCCGATATTTTACCAACGTTAACGAAAAATGGTCTGAAAGCTCACATGCCTACAGGGATGGCACATGGTCTTAATTTCAAACCATTGCTGCAAGATTACTCACTATTTGGTGTCTCATTACCGATTGGTTATATTTTTTCAGCTTTCTCAGCTGTTATTATTTTTATTATCTTATTTAAGCTGGTGACACATGAAAAATCAAAAACATCTTGATGTGCCAGATTGGCTAACATCATCCGAAAATTATTCACCCATAAAACAACAAAATACCTTTTTACAAAAAAATAGAGGTCATCTACTGCATTTATTAAGTCTTTTTGCAGATAACAAAGAAACAGCGTCTCAACCATTGCCACATCAAAATTCATTTATTCAACTTTTGACGACGTTTATCTTAATTTTGCTCATTTCTCTTTCACGAAATTTGTCGTTTATTTGGCTTATTTATCTGTATCAATTTTTTTTAATTGCCCTATTACCAAAAACCGTTCTGTTAAAAATACTAAAACGACTTCCGGTAAACCTATTTTTCGTACTTTTATTTATCCTACCCAGTCTTTTTTTAACAAATGAATCGACTGTCTTTTTTTTCATCATCAAAACATTATTAATTTTGACGATAGTCTCTTATTTTATCAATACGAATACTTTTTTCGATATTATTATGGCTCTAAAAAAATATCATTTCCCAGATATTCTTATTTTCATCATTGATATCACCATTAAATATTTAAAAGTCTTGTCAGAGTCACTCTATTCAATGACTGCAGCGATGGAATTACGATCAGTGGGTACAAATAAACACCAATACCAATCCTTATCAAACTTGTTTGGTAATCTGTATCTTAAAACAAAAAGTATGGCCTTAGATATGTATAGTGCCATGGAATCACGTGGATTTACTGGTGACTACCATTTTCCTCGTACAAAACAAGGCGTTCACTTTACTGACATTCTACAGACTTGTCTCACACTCTTTTTTATCGCACTCTTTTTAAATTAGGAGGTTCCTATTATGTTTTCATTTTCAAATATAAGTTATGGTTATACAGATAAATTGAGCTTGGCTAATATTGATTTAGTTATCAAAGAAAATGAATTTGTCTGTCTTTTGGGGCCTAACGGTTCTGGAAAATCCACTCTATTCAAATTAATGAATGGATTGATTTATCCAAGTAAAGGCCAGTATACGTTTAACAATCAACAAATTAATGCTCACTTTTTCAAAAACGCGACTAATGCTAAAAAGTTCCACCAACAAATTGGCTTTGTTTTTCAAAATAGTGACGTTCAACTATTCAATACAACGGTTTATGATGAAATTGCTTTTGGACCTAGACAAATGGGCCTTTCTGAAGCAGAAGTCGCTAACCGCGTGGCTGATTGTCTCAGCTTACTAAATATTAAAGCATTAGAAAACCGCGTGCCTTATCATCTCTCGGGTGGTGAAAAAAAATTAGTTGCCATCGCTAGTGTGCTATCTTTAAATCCGGATGTACTCATTTTAGATGAGCCGCTCACAGGACTAACAGCACAAGCTCAAACAACTATTATTTCAATTATTCAAGAATTACACAACGTTGGTAAAACAATTATCCTGTCGACACATAATTTTAATCAAATTAAAGCCTATGCAACACGATTTGTTGAATTCTCAGAAAATCATACTATTATCTTAGATGAATCGGCTCCAACTGTCTTAGACAATGCTAATTTAACAGCGCATTTCGCTTTACTTTAAAAACTAGAAAAGGATGTATCCACTATTAATGGATACATCCTTTTTGGTAGCTATGAAACTTTATCTCTATTCATCAAAACAATATTAGCATCATCTGCATTTAACCGATCAACATGATTCTCACCCCAAATACACAATTGACTCAATATAAGGCTCAAAGATTCACCATATTCAGTCAACTGATAGTCGACTTTTGGTGGCACTTGTTCATAAATATGTCTTGAAATAATCCCGTCTGCTTCTAATTCACGTAATTGTTGCGTCAGCATTTTCTGCGTTATCTTAGGAATCGCACGCTTTAATTCACTCGTTCTTCTTTTTCCACCACGTAAATGACACAAAATAATCGTCTTCCATTTACCACCAATAACTTCTAAAGTAGCTTCAACACCAATATTATATGTTTTATTTTCCATATTTCACCCTCCATGGGTACTAAAAAGTACCTATGGCACTTTTTAGTACGTTCTTGTCATTTTATTCCGTACACGTATAATCATAAATTGTAGCATTATTCGAATAGAAATCAAGGAGGCTTTACAAACTTATGGCAAAAACAAAAATATCCCCATCTCTAACTCTTTTAGCATTAGCTATCAGTGCTTTCGCAATTGGCTCAACAGAATTTATTAGTGTCGGATTGATTCCCTTACTGGTCAATGATTTTGGTATCTCATTAAGTCAAGCCGGACTCAGCGTTTCATTATATGCATTCGGTGTCACAATCGGTGCACCCGTTCTAACTATTTTGACTGGCCAATTTGACCGAAAACACTTGCTTTTAAGTATTATGGGCTTATTCATTGTCGGTAACTTAATTGCAGCATTTGCACCAACTTTTTCAATCTTATTGGTCGGTCGAATTGTTTCTGCGCTAGCTCATGGTATCTTCATGACCATTGCATCTGTTATCGCTGCTGATGTTGTTGAACCCTCAAAACGTGCCAGTGCTATCTCAGTCATGTTCACTGGTTTAACCGTCGCAACCGTAACCGGTGTCCCATTAGGAACCTTTATTGGGCAACATACGAGTTGGCATGGCTCATTTATTTTTATTAGTATTATTGGCTTAATCGGCTTGTTTGCTAACTTCTTCCTTGTCCCTGATGGGTTACCTATCCCCGGAAAATCTGATGCAAAAGGCTTTATCCGCGTCCTAAAAAATAAATATTTATTAATCACATTATTATTAACAGCCTTAGGTTATGGCGGAACGTTTGTTGTTTATACGTATATCACACCACTTTTAGAAACATCAATGGGTTACAGTGAAAGTGCTGTGGTTATCATCTTAATTGCATATGGATTAATGGTTGCCATTGGTAATACGATTGGCGGACGCTTAGCAAATCATAATCCCCTTCAAGCTCTATTAAAAATGTTTATTGGGCTTGCTATCACGATGTTCATTCTTTTCTTTACCGCCAAATTAACCATTTTAGGCTTACTAACGGTTATGGCATTAGGTTTGTTCGCTTTCATGAACGTTCCTGGCTTACAGCTTTATATTGTACAATTAGCTGAAAAATATACCCCTAAAGATATTACGTTAGCCTCTTCACTCAATATTTCTGCATTCAATATCGGGATCACATTAGGCTCTTTAATTGGTGGACAAGTTGTTGCCCATCTCGGCTTAAATACAACACCACTTTTTGGAACAATCATGGTTTTAATCGCAATCTTTATGACTATTTACCTAATTAACTTAAATAAAACTGAAAAATAAATAACAAATGGGTCATAACGAAGCGAACATTCGTTATGACCCATTTTTGTTACCTTTGCTTTTCACGTAATCCAATTCCCGTCCAACCACTAATAATTGAAAAGACTGGAGATAATAAACTAAAGAATGCGAATGGTAAGTAATCTAACGTTGAAACACCCAGTGTACTTGCCGCAAATGCACCAGCCACACCCCAAGGAATCAAGTAATTAATCACTGTACCACCATCTTCAAGCGCACGGCTCAATGCTAAGTTATCCAATTTAGAAGCGTCAAATGCAGGTTTAAAAGCTTTACCCGGTAGGATAACGGATAAGTATTGTTCCCCAACAAATAAATTAACTCCGATTCCCGCAAAGATAGTCGCTGTAATTAATTTACCTGATGAATTCAATCGCTTGACTAAGGGTGCCATGACAACTTGAATGATATTAAAATTCATCAATAAACCACCTAATGTTAAGGTTAAGATAATCAACGAAACAGTTCCCATCATACTCGCTATACCGCCTCGTGTTAACAACATATCTACATTAGCATCTCCCGTTTTAGAAACGAAACCTGATTGAATTAACGTTGCGATACTTTGTAAACTCGTCTGAGGTTTTTGAATAAATAACATCACCAGTGATACACCAATATTGATAAATAACGTTGGAATAGCTGGAATTTTTAACCACGCACAGACGAACATCAAGATGATTGGTAAAGCAGCCCAAGCTGTAATTGAGAAATGGCTAGATAATACTGAGATTGTCCGATTAATTTTAGCCATATTAACTTCTAAAGAACTACTTCCAAGTATAATGTATAAAATTAAAGAGCCTACAAAAGCAGGTATGGTTGTCCACATCATATTTTTAATATGTTTAAATAAATCTGCTTCTCCAATGGCTGCTGCTAAATTAGTCGAATCTGATAAAGGTGACATTTTATCACCAAAAATAGCACCTGAAATAATGGCACCTGCAACTAAGGCTGGGTTGACGCCCATTGTCATCCCCATACCAAACAGTGCAATCCCAACCGTTGAGATTAAAGTAAAGGCGCTCCCAATAGATACGCCGATAATGGCACAGACAATAAAAACAGAAGGGACAAAAAATTTAACACTAATTAAATGAAAGCCCCAAATCATTAAGGTTGGAATAATCCCCGCTGCAATCCAAGTTGCAATCAACGAACCAATCAAAATAAAAATAAAAATTGGAATTAAACCCGTACTCATCCCATCTTTGATCCCTGAATGAATCTCATCCCATGAAAAATGACGCATCCTAGCCCATAAAATTAACAGGCCAATCACTAACATCACCGGTGTTTGTGGTGACAAGCCAAACTTGATCACACTGAATCCCATAATAATTAACATGATACTTAACACACTTGCTGCCTCTGTAAACGATAATTTTTTTCCCATTAGTAAACACTCCTATTTTTTAGTTAGTTTTCGTATTTATCCTGAAAAATTTGATATCGAACCTTGCTCCAATTTATAGTTTGCATTTTATAGCGACTCCTTTTCTGAACAAAAAAAGTCCCTGATACAATATTAAATATTGTATCAGGGACGACTCTAGCCGTGGTACCACCCAGTTTAATTGAGAACACAAATTCTCACTCACTAGATGATAACGGTTCTAGATATTTATCCGATGTTTAAATAACGTTAACGTATTTGGTTCATTTATCCTGATTGGTTCGCATCACCCACCAACTTTCTGACTCCCAGATAAACAACTACTTTTGTGTTAACTTTTATTTATTAAGTTGAATGAATCTTAACATGCTTAAATATTCTTGTCAATTAATGCCCTACTTATAGGATTTCTTTTAAGACACGATCCACTGAGAAATAGAACGCATCTTCACCAGCTGACGCTTTAAACCCTGAACGTTCAAACATTCTCATCACATTTGGTTGAACGGAAGAAAAAATAACGGTATGATTTTTTGCTTGAGCATCACTGTAGAAAGCTTGGATAACGGCCATTGCCGTATTATCGATTGATGGCACTCCACGCAATGAAAAAATAACCAAGTCTCGCTCATGAAGAGGTTGTAACGCTTTATCTAAGCGGTCAGCAGACATAAAAAATAATGGCCCAGTAATATAAACAACGGCCCAATCAGCTTTTAATCTATCCTGCGTCGTTTCAACTTTACTCAAGTCAACATCTTCAACAACAACATCTAAAATAGAACTTTTAGCCACGAAAATAATAATACCAACTAAAACGCCTGCCATAATAGCTGTGCTCAGATCAAAGACAACCGTACTTATTAATGTTAAGAAAAATAAAATTAAAGCACTTTTAAATTTATTCTTGAAAAGGTACTTAATAGCTTGCCACTCATTCATACGCCATGAAGTCACAACAAGAACACCTGCCAAAGCAGCTAAAGGAATCTGTGCCATAATTGGCGCCAATAAAAGCATTGAAACTAACAATGCAAGTGCATGGAAAACACCCGTTAATCGTGTTTGTGCACCCGACTTAATTGCCACACTTGTTCTGGCAATCGCCGCTGTTGCTGGAATTCCTCCAAAAAATGGCAGGATTATATTACCAATACCTTGGGCAATTAGTTCTTGATTACTATCTAGTGTTTTGCCAGTCATTCGTCCAGCAGAAGCGCCACATAATAAACTCTCTATCATTCCTAATAAAGCAATACTTGCACCAGGAATAATTAAATTTTTAACAGTCTGAAGTGTCAACGAATCGAGATGTAATCTATTGTGACTAATCACACTCGTTGGTATTTGACCGACTGTTGCGACATCTAATTTAAATACCATTGTCATCGCCGTCGTAACCACAATTGCAATCAACGATGCCGGCACCACTTGATTCCATTTTTTAGGAAAAATAAAAAGTGCAATCACAACTAAAACAGCCATCAAAGTTGTCGCCAACTTAGGTTGAAATCCAAAACTGGCATAACTTCCAATCTTTTCAATTAAACTACTACCACTTGAATGCGTGCCAAAAAAATTATCTAACTGGCCAAAAGCAATAATAATTGAAATTCCTGATGTAAAACCTGTAATAACAGGGGCTGGAATAAACGTCGTTAACACACCCAATTTAAATATACCGGCTAATAATAAAATAACGCCGGCTATCAAAGTCGCTATGAAAACCCCTTTTAATCCATATTGTGCAATCACACCCATTAATACAGCAGCCATAGCACCGGTTGGCCCTGATATTTGATAGTACGCGCCTGATAAAGTACTTATCAAAACACCCGCCACAATTGCCGTAATTAAACCCGCAGCAGCCGTTGCCCCACTTGATACACCAAAGGCTAAGGCTAACGGAATGGCAACTGCCGCAACCGTCAATCCTGCCATTAAATCTTTCGCTAATTTAGCGACATTGTACCCTTTAAATTCATCTCTTAGTATTGCGATATAGTTTGAAATCATTCATCATACTCCTATTTATGTCATACTTAAAAGCATAACATAAATCTTATGTGTAAATAAACAAGTAAACGTTTTCCATATAAAAAAGGTTAAATCTTTATTAGATTTAACCTTTTAGTATCATTTATTTTAACGTACAACCATCACTGAAACAGGGGCATTTTTGGCAATATATGCTGCTTGACTACCTAAATACTTACCAATTCCCTTAGTCACAGAAGAACCGACAACGACTAGATCAGGTTTAACATCTGGAATCACATCTTTAACAATTGTTTCACCAGGTTCACCCTCAGCAAGAACGATGTGGACTTCCTTAACACCTGCATCTAGTGCGCTTTGTTTATATTCTTGAAGTTGTTTTTCAACCTTCATTCGTTTTTCAATTAACGTATCTTTTGTCAGAATTTGAAAAACATTTAAATCATCTGACTCCAAAACAGTCACAATATGCAGCAGCGAATCATCATCTAAAGCATGACTAACCGCGTTTAAGAAAGCTAATTGTGCATCGGCTGAATTATCAACCCCTACAAGAATGTTCTTATGTTTTGGTAATTCAAAACTTTTTTTCATGTGAGTTCACTCCCTATTTTATAAAACGTCTGTGAAAAATTGAACGATTAAATTGAAAACTAATTGAATATTCAAAACAGTTAGCCCAATTGCAGCAGTCCACCCAATAATTGATACCCAGAGAGGGTTAACAAATCGTTCACCCATGTATTTTTTTGAAGATGTGAACCAAATTAAAGGAATCATGGTAAATGGTAAGGCAACTGATAAAAATACTTGAGAATAAACCAGTAAGTTATCCAAAACGCCTTCAGTGCCACCCCAGATAATGGCTGCAATCATAACGGGTATGACTGCGATTATCCGTGTCACTAAACGACGTGCCCATAATGGAATTTTCAAGTGAATGAACCCTTCCATTATGATTTGCCCAGTCAAAGTTCCGGTAATTGTTGCATTTTGACCTGAAGCTAACAAGGCAACAGCGAACAAGGTTGAGAGCATTGGAGATGCAATCCCCTTAGCAATCGTATTATCACTCAATGCCCGGTATAAATCACCGAAAGCTTGAAGTTGTTCTGCATGTCCAAAGAACAAGGCAGCTCCCAAGATTAAAAGTAAACTGTTAACAATCGTTGCACCAAATAATTGAATATTTGAATCCCAAGTTGTGAAACGAACCACTTTTGCAACTTCTTCTTGATTGTCTGAATCGTATTGACGTGTTTGTGAAATTGATGAATGGAGGTATAAGTTATGCGGCATAACCGTTGCACCAATAATTCCTAAAGCCAATGTTAATTGGTCATGATTCATAACAATTGACGCTCTTGGAAGGATTCCACCCATAATACCTGATAAACTTGGGTTTGATAAAGCAACCAAGTAAAGAAAAATAACTAAGATTGATGCAATCAAGGTTGCAACTATCGCTTCAATTGTTCTAAATCCTAATTTTGTTAATAATAGTAGTAAGAAAACATCTAAAATTGTAATCATAACGCCGACTGTTAAAGGAATTCCGAACAGTAATTGTAAGGCAATCGCCCCACCAATTACTTCAGCGATATCTGTTGCCATAATTGCTAATTCTGTCATGATCCATAAAAGAAATCCGACTGGTTTATTTGTGTGCTCACGTATTGCTTGTGCTAAATCCATTCTTGTTACAATTCCCAACTTAGCAGCCATATATTGCATTAGCATGGCGATAAGCCCAGAAAAAACAACAACTGATAGTAGTAAGTAACGGTATTGTGCCCCACCGACAATTGATGTAATCCAGTTACCTGGATCCATATAACCAACGGCAACTAATGCACCTGGTCCACTAAATGCCCATAAGGTTCGTAAAAAACCGGCACTTTTTGGTACTTCTACTGATCCATTTACTTCTTCTAAACTAGCACTCTTTGTTGTGGTAGCCATTTCTGGTGCTTGCGTTTCTTTCGACATTTTTAACCACTCCTTTGAATTCTTTTCTTTCCCAATTTCTTATTATACATTGCAAACAAAAAGTTTAGGTTAACTTTAATCTTGTTTTTGAATTACTAAATATTTCTAAGTTAATCAAAAAGGTGGCGATATCTGTTTGATACCACCACCCTTAACTCTTTATCTACGTTAACTTTCCTGTAATTAAACGATTCATATTTCAGTCAGAAAGACCTATTTTACAAAAATATAATGCGCGGCTTTGTAACTAATATTTCTAACTTCACCCGTATTTTCTAATTTAATTTCAACAGGTCCTTCAAAAGGTGCATGAGAAACAACCGTTAATTTATCGCCGATATGTAATTCCAAATCATCCAAGTAAGTTAACAAATCATGATTATCAATAAAACGTTCAATGATAACCTTGGTTCCATCTTCAACTGCCTCCAAAACCAAGTGACTGTCTTCCTCATAGTTACCTTCCTTATCAGGAATGACACCACCATGGGGACAATGTGTTGGATAACCCAAGAATTCATTTAAATGATCAAGCAAATATTCACTTGTCACATGTTCAAGTAATTCTGACTCGCCATCAACATCTTGTAATTTGTAGTTTAACTTATCAACTAAAAAACATTCCCATAACCGATGCTTACGCACTAAGTCTTCCGCTAATAATATCCCAGGCTTGGTTAACGAAATCCCTGCATATGGCGTATGTTCAACCAATTCTTCTTTAACGAGTTTGTTGACCATTTCTGTAACTGATCCGGCCGCAATGTTCAGACTAAGCGCAATCTGTTTGTTTGATATTTTCTTTTGCGTACCGCCTAATTCAAAAATAATTTTTAAATAATCTTCCTTCATAGGTGTCATATTCGAGCTTTCATTTTTTGTCATTAGTTAATCAATTCACTTCCATTTTCTTAATAATGAATTCATTATATCAGAATGACGGTCGAATTGTAACTTATTTTTTAGGAACGCCTAATTTTTCATTTTAAAACACCTAAACGTAAAATTTTAGTGTTTTATGACCTTAATAATTACGCATTATAAAATTTTGGAGTGCATTCCCTTTGTTACGTGAATAACCCATAAGAGATTAATAGTAACCAGAATGGCTGTTGAAATAAAAACACCGCCATAATCAAAAATACCAGATATAGTTGACCCTATCATTGGTCCTACTACGGAACCAAGCGATTGAAAAGATTGATTATAACTAAAGACCCTTCCAGTCAATTCACTAGGTGTATTCTTAGCTATCAATGTTTGAACAGCTGGAAACATTGCAGCATCAGCTAATCCAATTAAAAATCGCAATCCGCCAAGCTGCCAAATATTTGTCACTAATGCCATTGGTACAAAAAAAGAAACTAGCACTAATCGTGAAGGGATTCCACAGAATTGAAGTAAAAATTAAACAAACAATTATCAAAAATAACTGTCGCACTAAGACAAATCATTAAAAAATATCTATGTCTTCTAAAATTTACGCAAAAAAATAAACCTGTTATCAAATAACAGATTTTTTCTTCTTTTACTACACTATCTAATAAAAATCCTTACCATTTACATAAATATCATTACCATCATATTCAACGCCGTTCACACTAAACTCATTATCGTCAGATATGTCAATTTTGCTTCCAATCCAGTTATACCTTGGCGTTACTTGGGTAAACCCAAAAACATTTTAGATCCATTTTTTAATGAATTCATTTCATCCAAGTTAAGTTGACTTCTTACGAATTTAACAGCCGCATCAGCATACTTTATCGATAAAAACAGATTAGGTAATAATTCCACTTCTTCAATTTTTGGAATGTTTATATCCTTGGGTATCTTTTATATTATTTATTAGCTGTTTTTCCTTTGGTATCATTATAATCTATCTTTTTATATGTTATAATTAAAGTATAGATAATAATACAAATGGAGATTATAAATTGACTGAATCTATATCCAAAAACTTATATTTACAAACAATTCTCGAGCTGAGTAGTGGTAACGATAAAATATCAAATAAACAAATTGCTGATCATTTAAACGTTTCTCCCTCTTCCGTTTCTGATATGTTATCGAAGTTACAAGAACAAGGAACGATTATTTTACAACCTTATTATGGTGTAACATTAACTGAAAAGGGTAAAAAAACGGCAATTAAATTAATTCGCTCTCATCGCTTATTTGAGATATTTTTATCAAATAAATTACATTTATCTATTTCAGAAACACATATGAATGCAGATAATTTAGACCATGATGCAGATGAAAAAATGATTAATGCACTAGAGATATTTTTAGATTATCCAACACATTGTCCTCATGGCCTATTAATCCCTGATGCAGACTATAACTACGCTCCAGTATCTCTCAAAACGATTTTCGACTCCTCTATTGGAAATACAATTGAAATTGATAGTTTCACAGAAGATTTAGAATTATTACAATATATTGAATTAATTAATATTCCAATTCATTCTCAATGGATTATTATCAATAAATTACCATTTGATGGTCAAATCATTTTAACCAATGTAGATGATCATAGAGAAATTCAATTAACACCTCATGCTGGAAAATTTATTTTCATTCAAATACTTTCAAAATAATTCATAAGGTATTTTCCAACCCAAAACTTTTCGAGGTCTGTTATTTAAGCTAAATATAAATTCTTGAATATCACTTTGACTGTAGTTATCAGGCTCTATGTCAAATAGTGTTGACGAAGCAAAAAATGATAAAACTAAAGCTGAAGAATCTTACGATTCTTTGGTTTTTTTTATGCCGTTATGAAGATTCTGTTTCTGAATGAATTGAAGGTTCTGTAACCGAAGGATACACGTTTAATAACCTTGATTTTATTATTTATGCCCTCAAGTATTACGTTGGAATATGAATGAGAAGTGGCATTTAGTATATGTTCCTTGTGTTTGATTATTGATTGAACTGAAGTTTTAAAAAAAATCATTCGGAGTACCTTTTTCTTTTAGTTTCTCAAGAAAGGCAGAAATTCTTCTGTCTTTTTGTATTTAATGATACGAATAATAGTTTGATAAATATCATAGGCATCAGAAAGCTCAGGTGAATAGGTTAACAATCGGTCCATTAAGTCTTGTTCAGTAAAAAGTCCTTTAAATAAAGAAAAATGTTGGTAATTTTTATAATCGGGTTTATCGGAATACTTGTTAAATTTTTTCCAATAACGCTTTAATACTAGCGCATCTTTTTTACGAGGTAACTGTTTAGAGGCGTTCATATCAATCACAATATACTGCTCTGACTTCTTTAGGATAATGGAGAAAATGTGATTTTAAGGTCATTTGCCTACGATCTGGTAAGATATCAAGAGTTTTCCCACTTTTTTCATCTAAATATATGAAACTTAAACCACCTAAAACGTTACTTGTGAGACAGACTTCATCAAAACAGAGTACTTCAGGCAAGTACATCCAGTCTTGTCTGATGTTGATTTTCAAGCGTATTTAAAACACGAAGTGTTGTTGAAATAGAAATACCGATACGTTTTGAAATGGTCTTTATGGAAGAAATATCTGATAGGTAAAGAAGCGTTAAACACTTAATAACGATAGAAAGATGACACCTAGGTTTAATGATAGATGTCGTTGTCGTAAACGTTTCTTGACAAGCTTTACAGTAGAAACGTTGTTTCTTTAATTTAAGATAGGTGTCAAAATGGCTTGTTCGTGGTAAAAGGATCATGGAAGTTTTCGTTCCGTTTTTGACAACTGTGAAATTAGTATTGATAACGCCACATCTCTCACAGCATTTCGGCATATAAGTGAGAGTAGCATCAACCTTTTTGATTTTTCTTTGATGATAAGTCACTGTCGTGACGACATAAATAATACAATCAAGGTTATTAAACGCGTATCCTTCGGTTATAGAATCTTCATAACGGCATAAAAAAACCAAAGAATCGTAAGATTCTTCAGCTTTAGTTTTATCATTTTTTTGTTTCATTAACACTATTTGACATAAAGTCTTTTAATTTAGTGACTTATGTCACAGCCTCTTTCATAATATTATCTAACCACAGTTGACGAAGAGCCTGCGATAGTTCTTTCCTAAAAAGACTAATTTCAATCAAATTACAAATAATGATTTATTAAAGGCTCTAGATTTAATTAATCATCAACCACTAAAAGTTCAATATTTTCAAACTGCCATTGATTGTTTTAGAATTTGTTCGAATTAAACTTGTAATTTGCTATATATTATCTTACAAAGTATGCTCCTATGATATATTATACCAGTCCTATTTCTCATTCAATTAACGTACTACGTAAACAGAAATAGGAGCATGTTTTGCCATATAGGCTGCTTGGCTTCCAAAATACTTACTTACACCTTTTTTTGCTAATGAGCCGATAATTAATAGATCAGCACGTACTGCAGGGATAATTTCATGAACAATTGTCTCGCCAGGTTCTCCTTCACCAATAACAACCATCACATCTTTAACACCTTCATTTTCAGCAATTTCTTTATATTCAAGTAAATGCGTTTCTAATTCTTTACGTTCTCCATGAACGTAATCCTTAGTAAGTGCTTGAAACACATTAACCTCATCACTTTCTAGTATCGATACAATAGTAAGCTTTGCATCTTCCTCTTTAGCACGATGAATAGCCGTCTTAAATGCCAATTGAGCATCATCCGAATCATCAACACCCACTAAAATATTTGCTAATTTTATATCGTCTGATTCTGTCATTTTTAAATAACCTCCCTAACCTTTATATTTTAAAACATTGTCATAAAGTCTTGAACTGTAGTAATAATTAATTGAATATTTAATAAAGTTAAAACAATCGCACAGATCCAACCAAGTATAGTTACCCATAATGCATTTACAAATCTTTCACCCATCATTTTTTTACTACCCGTAAACATAATTAATGGAATCATTGTAAATGGTAAAGCGACACTCAGAAATACTTGTGAATAAACAAGTAAGTTATCAAGTGCACCTTCAGTTCCACCCCAAACAAATGCGGCAATCATAACTGGAATAATAGCGATTAAGCGTGTAACTAATCGTCTAGCCCATAAAGGCATACTTAAATGGATAAAACCTTCCATAATAATCTGACCGGTTAATGTTCCAGTAATTGTTGCATTTTGTCCGGAAGCAAGTAATGCTACGGCAAATAACGTACTCAATATCGGACTAGCAATTGCACCTGCAATACTATTATCTTTTAGTGCATTATAAAGATCACTAAATGCTGCTAATTGTTCACCATGACCAAAGAATAACGCTGCTCCTAAAATTAAAAGTAAAGAATTAATAATCCAAGCGAATCCTAATTGGATATTTGAATCCCATGTTGAAAAACGAACTGCTTCAGCAACTGCTTCTTCATCATTATGATCAACCTTACGTGTTTGTGAAATTGATGAATGTAAGTATAAATTATGGGGCATAACAGTTGCTCCTACAATTCCTAATGCTAAAACTAGTTGATTCTTATGCATGATTTCTGAATGAGGAATCAACCCGTTTAACATTGGTCCAATTTGAGGTTTTGAAAGGACAACTAAGTAAATAAAAATTGCAAAAATAGAAAAAATAAGAACAACAACAATAGCCTCAATTTTACGGAAACCTAATTTTGTTAATAATAATAATACTAATACATCTAATACGGTAAGCATAACACCTACTGTTAATGGTATCCCGAATAATAATTCTAAAGCAATAGCGCCACCAATAACTTCAGCAATATCGGTTGCCATAATAGCTAATTCTGTCATAATCCAAAGTATAATACCTAGGGGTTTATTTGTTTTAGCCCTAATTGCTTGTGCTAAATCTAACTGTGCTACAATTCCCAGTTTACTAGACATATACTGCATCAACATAGCTATTAAACTCGAAATTAAAACAACAGATAATAGTAAGTAACGATATTTTGCCCCACCAACAATTGATGTGATCCAATTACCTGGATCCATATATCCTACAGCTACTAATGCACCTGGACCACTAAAGGCCCATAGTTTTTTCCAAAAGCTTCCTGTTTTTGGAACTTCCACTGTACCATTAATTTCTTCTAAGGAAGCACCATTTGCTTGATATATTAAGCCCTTTTTTTCTGGTTTATTCATATTACCACCTTCTCTTTCTTAGTACATTGTCTAGTATACACAATGCACTAAGAAAAAAAAAGATATTTTTTAGTTTTGGCGAAACTTTTTTTATGATGAGTCAAATTACAAGTTTAATTTTAACGAACTCTAAAACAATCAATAGCAGTTTGAAAATATTGAACTTTTAATAGTCTGTGATTAATTAATTTTAGAACTTGCCATTTAAAGGACTTTTTACTGAACAAGACTTAATGAATCGATTATTAGCTTATTCATCTGATGCCTTGCTCCTATGTCAAATATCCGGACAAAAATATTGTTGAAATTTAACTAACTTTTGAAAATATTTGTTTATAACTTAATTGGTTCAATTAATTTGAATTTTTGTTGGTAAATCCATTTTCTTTTAAAAAGTGAATGGAATCCTTCAATATATGAATTATCATATGGATGTCCTTTTAATGAGTATGAAGGTTCAATCCCGTTTGATTTCAGACATGATTCAAACAACTGACTTTTATATTGGCTTCCCATATCACTATGAATCATTCCAATGTTTGTTAAAGCCCTTAGGGCTTTAACAACAGGTTTAGTCGGTCATATACTTATCAATATTGTAGGCAATTACTTTCCTTGTTTTAACATCGAAGACACTCGCTAAATAAACCCAATTTTTGTTAATTATTTGAATATAATTTATATCAGTATATAGAATACTACCATCATTGTTTAACTGTGATAAATTAGCTCTTTGACTGTATTCTGTTTGAGTTATTGGCTTATGGTATCGATTAACCGTACAAGGTTTAATCCCACTTTCATGCATTAATTTCCAAACAAACCGACTCGATGTTGTTAGTCCAGTTCCTTGAATCACGGCCGTGATTCAAGGATAGACATAAGTTCTAAAGGTATCGTTCCAGGTTTTAACGACTAATTTTCGTAAATATTCATGTTGTTCTTCTTGTTTACTTGGCAGCCACTTTAACCAATCATAATAAGTTGAACGAGGGACCTTAATTACCCGTAAAATCATGGAAATACGATAACCTCTGTGTAGATTGAAATTGATAACTTTGCGCATTCCACTACGTTTTCGAGTTTTTAATATTTGGCAAAAATTATCGTGACTGATTTTAAAATATCATTTTCCTGTTCACCTTCTGGTGAATGACTTTTTTTAGATTTTTTAACCCAATCAAGGATAGTTTGATAATGAGGTCCATATTCTTCAGCTAAATCCTTAGGATTGCCGCATCATTTAACATTTTAACAATAGAATTTTTAAAGTCTTGATCATAATATTTTGTCATAAAAGTACCTCCATAGATTATTATGCAGAACGAAAGAAAAATGTCCGTAAATACATCATAGGATCATATTCGTATCATTTAAATACAAAAAGATAGAAGATTTCCTTCACTTTCTTGAGGAACTAGAAGAAAAAGGAACGCCTAATGATCTTTTTAAAATTTCAGTTCAATCAATAATAAAACACAAAGAACATATACTAAATGCCATTTCTCATTCATATTCCAACGCAACACTTGAGGGCATAAATAATAAAATCAAGGTTATTAAACGTGTATCCTTCGGTTACAGAGCCTTCAATTCATTCAGAAACAGAATCTTCATAACGGCATAAAAAAAACCAAAGAATCGTAAGATTCTTCAGCTTTATCATTTTTTTGCTTCATCAACACTATTTGACATAGAGCCAAAAAATCCATTGTCAGTAATAGACTAAATTCTATTACCCAACAACAGATATTGTAGACCCAGAGAATCATCGTAATCAAGTTTTTCTTTTAAAATTGATTGTAGATTCATAGGGTCCTTTCTTTGTACTTATTTTACTAGTCCTAATTCAACTTGGCATTCTGGACAATAACCATAGGTTTCTACATGCGTACTTTCAATTATATAACCACTTTTTTGTGCAGCTTCTAATTCAACTTTTGGAAAAGTCATTTCTGTAAAGATATCCGTTATTTTTCCACAATTCAAACAAATAGCATGATAGTGTGGTTCACCGAAGTAATCGTAATGCATTTTACCATCATCACTGTTGGATAATTCAATCACTAATTTATGTGCCACTAATACCTGCAACGTATTATAAACAGTTGCGATTCCAATTCCGACGCTATCATCTTTAATCCCATTAAAAATTTGTTCAACAGATGGATGATTATGTTGCGTAACTAAGTATTCAAGGATAATTTTTCTTTGTGGCGTAATTCGAACACCACGTTCCACTAATATTCCTAACGCTTTTTCTACATTTTTTTCCGTCAATTCGGTAACCTTCTCTTTCTAGTTAATTATTCTTTTTTATTATCTCATAAGGTAAGTTCTAAAATTAATTCGAACAGAAACAAAAAAACTCTAAGTAATCTCGTAAAATGATAGTAACTTAATCCAACCAAAAAAGGAAAGATTACTTTGAGCACTTCTACTTTAACACAATTTCAACGTGGACAACTAGGCCAGCTTGTTTCTGAAGGCAAAACCTATCAAGTCATAGCGAACGCCTTAGGCGTTCGCTAAATCTACGATTCATTATAAATTACAGCGTATTACACCCTATGACCCTATGCTGGCACAATCTGATGCAGATACCAAAAAGCGATTACGAAGATGCCATACAATTTTGACAGCTAAACTACGAACTTTAATTGAAAATCATTTACGCTTAATTTTGTCTCCTGAAATAATTGCTAATACATTTAACTTAGTTACCACTTCAATCTATCATTGTCCTTATAATGGTTAACTTAATTTTAATTTAATCGATTTACCCAACCGCAATATTTATCAGAAACGTTCTAACAAATCCCGTAGCACCTTTGTCCCAGGTAAATAAGTTAAAGAACGTCCAATTGGCATTAATAACCGTTCGGAATTTGGCCATTAGAGAATAGGTATCGTTCTTTCAAGTTGTGGTTAATCTTAAAGCCCACTTGGTGACCTTTGTTGAACGTCAATCACGGTTATTGTGGTCACCTAAAGTCCCAAATCAACTGCTTTAGCTTTAAATAATGCCTTTAAGAGTTTTATGAAAACCTTCGGTTCACAAGTAAAGTCAATTACAATCGATCATGGTAAAGAATTATCAAAATATCGAGCTCTTGAAAAAACATAAAATTGACGTTTATTTTTGTCATCCTTATTCACCATGGGAACGTGGCAGTAACGAATATTTTAACCGCAGGTTACGATGGTTCTTTCTTAAAAAGACTAATTTCAGTCAAATTACAAACGATGATTTAGTTAGAAGCTCTAGATTTAATTAATCATCGACCACTAAAAGTTCGATATTTTCAAACTGCCATTGATTATTTTAGAGTTTGTTCGAATTAAACTTGTAATTTGCCATAAATTAAAAAAATAGTGGACTTTTGGGTTTGATTAACATTATAATGATTATATATTTAGAACCATTATAACAAAGGAGAGGTTAAAATGTCTAAGAAAATATCCTTAGCACAACAAATAAATATTTTACGAGCTGCCGTAATGGGAGCTAATGATGGAATTCTTTCCGTCGCCGGAATTGTTATCGGTGTCGCTGGAGCTACAAGCGATAATTTTTCAATTTTCATTTCAGGTATCGCTGGAATGTTGGCCGGAACAATTTCCATGGCTATGGGCGAATACGTCTCCGTTAGTACTCAAAAAGATGCTCAAGAGGTCGCTACAGCAAATTCTCAATTCAATATCAAACATAATTATGATGCTGAATATCAATTTGTTTATAAAAAATATCTTACAACCGGTATCTCTTCAGAGTTAGCAACTAAGGCTACTGATGAAATGTTAGCATCTAATCCATTAAAAACAGTTGTCCGAGAAAAATATGGATTTAATCCGGATACTTATACAAGTCCTTACGCTGCTGCATTTGCTTCATTAATTTCTTTCCCAATTGGATCATTACTACCCTTACTTGCAATTACCTTATTTTCACCTAAATACAAAATTATCGCTACCTTTATTGCTGTTATTATTGCGTTAGCTATTACAGGTTATAGTGCTGCAACTTTAGGTAGTGCTAATCGAAGTAAAGCTATGGTTCGAAATATTATTTCTGGAGTTTTAACAATGTTAGTAACTTATTATATCGGAACGTTATTCGCTTAATTACGAAAGGAGATTCAGTACTTTGACATCTAAAATAAAGAAATATAAAACAATGGAAGAAAAATTAAACTCACTTCGTGCCGGTATTCTAGGTTCAAATGATGGTATTTTAACTGTCGTTGGTGTTCTATTCAGTGTTGCCGCTGCAACAACCAATAATTTTATTATTTTTATTGCCGGTTTAAGTGATTTAGTCGCCTGTGCATTTTCCATGGCTGCAGGTGAATATTCTTCTGTTAGCTCACAAAGTGATACTGAAAAAGCAGCAGTATCACTAGAACAACGTCGTTTAGATACAGATCGTCCATCACAAATTAAAGAGGTTCAAGCTTTCTATACAGAAAGAGGTGTTTCTGAAGCAACATCTTTAGAAATCGCGACCGAACTAATGGAAAAGAAACCTCTAGAAACGATTATCAACGTTAAGTATGGTTTGAAATTAAATCATTATATGAATCCTTGGGATGCAGCTTTTACTTCACTTTTTTCTGCATCTCTTGGTGGTATTTTCCCATTACTAGCTATGGTTATGTTACCTGAAAATTTTAAAATGATCGGAACCATCATTGCTGTCTCAGTTTCCGTTGCATTAACTGCGTATATTAGTTCCAAATTAGGTGACGGAAAGATTAAAATTGCTATTATTCGAAATATTATTATTGGGCTTCTAACTATGATGATTCATTATGGTATTGGTCAATTCTTTTAAAAAGGGCAAATTGTCAAGTCAAGTGCAATACTTTATTGTAAAATAATTCAGGAGACGTCTTCCAACTCAAAACTTTTCGAGGTCTGTTATTTAAGATAGCTGTGAATTTTAGGATATCACCTTGAGTATAGTTATCAATATCTATTCTTTTAGGTAAATATTCTCATATTAACCATTAGTATTTCCGTTTATGTCTCATTGCCAATGAGCATGTGCGTTAGGAAAATAAATGGGATCGTTTAGTGTATCAGTTAACATCGCATGTTTTGTGATCTTTTTTACTCTGTCCGGTGTAACTGTTAAAAATGCGATTACTAGGTATTTTTGATAACAATTGAATCATCATTGAGATCACTTTCATTGATGTCTTTTTGAGTACTTTAGCCGTTAATAAGTATCAACTAAAGTAACAATAACTGAGTGGCCTGGTTTCCCAATGAATGCATCAGCTTCCCAATCACCAATTCGACAACGATTATTAGCAACTCCAGGTCTATCATGAATTGAATTAGACATCTTTATTTTTCTACGTGTTTCAATACGAACTGCTGAATGTCTTGTTTTTCCACGATGTCTTAACTTACGAGTAATTCTTCATTTTTTAAAATTAATATTCTTTTAGATTTTTTCGACGTAATTCTTAGGCTACTTAAGCATCTACGGCTGAATAAACTAACTGATTACGGTGTAATTCGTGACTAATAGATGACGGTGAGCGATACAATACTTTAACAATCGACCAAATCGATAGATTCTAATGAACACCTAGTAGTAGTTTTTTTCGTTCATTTTCGGTAAAACTATGATAGTAATTCATAAGTTTTTTCCTTTCGTATTTGGCTGTCTCAGTAGCTTCATTTTACGATAGAAAATGACTTGTGAGTTTTTTTTATTTTAACTAGGTGTTGCACTTCAATTGTAAATTTATCTAATGAAAAACTTTGTTGTAAGACACATTGCTAAAGTATTAATGCGATATCTTTGTGTGTAGGTATTGTAATTAGATTTATAAGTGTTAATATATTCACATGAATATAATTTCATATGAAAAGGAGAATATGTAATGTCAAAATTAATTAGTTCAACTATATTAGCATTTATTTCAACAAACACGGATTACCTCTTAATTCTAGTTATCATATTTGCAAAATATAAAAATAAGCATGATGAAAAACTAATATTCATTGGAGAACTGTTAGGATCTGGAACTTTAATTGCTGTTAGTCTAATAGCTGCATTTTGGTTAAAAATGATTCCAGATGAATGGATATTAGGTTTCTTGGGTATTATTCCAATCGTTATGGGAATAAAAATGTATTTCAATGATGAAGAAGAGGGCGATGCGGTTCGAAAAAAATTAGAAATATCAAAATATGGCATAATTTTAAATGTCTTCCTTATTACAATCGCAACCTGTGGACCAGATAATTTAGCCATCTATGTACCTTATTTTACAACCTTGACAGCTGATACAATTCCACTTGTATTACTTTTATTTATTATGTTTCTATGTATAATTACAGTGTTAAGCAAAAAAATAACTGATTTACCTAAAGTTGGAGATTTTTTTAAAAAATATGGTGATTTGATTACACTAGTTGTATATGTTATCTTGGGAGTATATATTTTACTAGAGAATGGTACTATCCAACATTTTCTTTAAGGGGAAGTAATGAGACCATACGAACAGATTCCAGAAAATGAACTTAAAGAAGCAATAACATTGACTAAATTATTAAATCATCGTATACGATTACAGTTAATATATTTGCTAGAACAGCATGAATATAATGTTTCAGAATTAGTGGAAATACTTGGAATTGAGCAAACTAATTTATCTCATCAATTGAGTTTATTAAAAGAGCATCAAATAATAAGTCAACGAAGAGATGGGAAACAAATATTTTATCAAATTGACGACCCACATATTATTGAAACAATGACATCTCTTTTACAACATGCAAAGCATGTTATGAATGGTAAAAAACATAATGACAGTTAATAATTGGCAAATTACAAGTTTAATTCGAACAAACTCTAAAACAATCAATGGCAGTATAAAAATATTGAACTTTTAGTAGTCGATAATTAATTAAATCTAGAGCTTCTAATAAATCATTATTTTTAATTTAATTAAAATTAGTCCTTTTAGAAAAGAACCATCGTAGGCTCTTCGTCAACTGTTGTTGTTAGATAATATTATGAAAGTTCTGATTACTTAGTGATTAGGACTTTTTTGGCTCTTCGTCAGCTGTGGTGGTAGGTTTTCTATCACTAACAACAGCTTTTTAGATATACAAAAACAGAATTTTATTTCCTTTTAATAACCAGCCCAAAAGAAAGAGGGTTCATCTAAATTAACAATAATAGCCATTCAATCCTATAACTAACAACAAACCAATTATCGTAAAATATCTATGTCTTCTAAAATTTACGCAAAAAAATAAACCTGTTATCAAATAACAGATTTTCTCTTCTTTTACTACGCTATCTAATAAGAATCCTTACCATTTACATAAATATCACTACCATCATATTCAACGCCGTTCACACTAAACTTATTATCGTCAGATATGTCAATTTTGCTTCCAATCCAGCTATACCCTGGCGTTACTTGGGTAAACCCAAAAACATTTTTAGATCCATTTTTTAATGAATTCATTTCATCCAAGTTAAGTTGATTTCTTACGAATTTAACAGCCGTATCAGCATACTTTATCGATAAAAACAGATTAGGTAATAATTCCACTTCTTCAATTTTTGGAATATTTATTTCCTCCATCAACACTATTTGACATAAAGCCAAAATAGAACCAATTAAAATAGGATTTGAGCATTCTTTTTAAGAAATGTCTCGAATCCTATCTTTTTGTAGAAGGAAAGCCGAAACCCGTGTTACCGAGAGTCGATTTTACTTGATTGTTAATATGTTTCGCCTCTATATTCTTTATACTTATCTAGTTCTGTGAAGTCGCTTTTACATGCATTGACTCATACAACATCGAATGACGCCCTCTGAGCGATTTATTTATCCATTCGATTTCAAACGTTTCTTCAAGACCAAATACCTGTGAACTCGATTGATTATTCGTTCTACTAAAACTTGAATCATCAAAATTCGATATCTTGATTTGCTTTTTAATGCTCAAGACCGGCACCAATTCGCCTTGCTTGACATCTCTCAACGTCATTAACTTGCCATACATTGGAAATTTGATTCATCATCTTATCGATGTGTCTTGATTTGCTTTTTAATGCTCAAGACCGGCACCGTTTTAATTCGCCTTGCTCGACATCTCTCAACGTCATTAACTTGCCATACATTGGAAATTTGATTCATCATCTTATCGATGTGTCTTGATTTGCTTTTTAATGCTCAAGACCGGCACCGTTTTAATTCGCCTTGCTCGACGTCTCTCAACGTCATTAACTTGCCGTACATTGGAAATTTAATTCATCATCTTAATTGATGTGTCTTGATTTGCTTTTTAATGCTCAAGACCGGCACCGTTTTAATTCGCCTTGCCGACATCTCTCAATGTCAATAACTTGTGTTACATTTTTCAACTATCTTCAGTACTAAACACCGTCCAACTAACTTCGTTTTTTAAAACCATTAAATGAATTTAAAAAAGTGACTTCAGTTTTATTTTGTTCAGGGATTTCGATAGCTTTCCTTGCTACAAGTTCAGTATAGCACACTTGTAAACGGTTGCAAGCTTTTTGTTATTTATTTTAAAATTATTTTTTCTTACACATCTCTCAGCTCAAAATGTGTGCCATCTTCATCAATAACCGCGAATAAACGCTGCTTTTCAGTCTGATCAAAATACCCCATATCAAAAACAGTTTTATTCCCCTGCTTACCAACATCTGAAATACGATCAATGACAAAATGTTTAAATTGTCTAAAAATAGCCATTTTGCCGTTAACATGTTCAATAGCGGCAACTAACGTATATCCCTCGTCCAATTCTGATTTTATTAGGCTCACTTTTATCACCATATCTAAGCGATATTCTCGAGATTTTGTACGCCCATCTGAAATGCTTTCAATATAGCCTTTTTGCTCCCAATACCGTAATTGCCGTGTTGAAACCCCAGTCATTTTACTGATTTCACTGATTCCGACAATTAACCGATCCTGTTTCATGAGATTCGTTAATGGATTATTATTCACTATAAAAACCTTCCATCTCTAGTTTTCTAAATATATTTGAAACTTTTTATCGATTTCTGGCAAACTTTTCTGCAATGATTTTGATTTATTTTGTGTTCCCTCAGCCATCAATTTTAAATACATAAATAAAATTTGACTAGCATCTTTATGATATTTATTGCCAAGTTCACTTGCAAATGTGTACCGGTCATCTGTTAATAACTTTGAAAATGCCGTTTCTTTTGCCATTTAAACCCCTTCTATTGTTTTAATCATTGTGTGATGAGCAATTCCAGCATCCATAAATCCTTCGCCTTCAACCACATACCCTAATTTTTCATAAAAGCCTTGTGCTTGATCTTGTGCGCCTAATGTTAAATATTTAATGTCATAGACGGTTGCGAATCCTTCGATAAACTTGAGCGTATCCGTTGCTAAATGTTGACCCCGAGCTGATTTAATTGTCGCAACTCGTTGAACATGCCATGTTTCAGTATCCTCGCTAATGACACGAGCTGTCACAACAGGCTTGTCATCTTTATACCCAACAAAATGAATCGCTTCTGCTTCATTTTCTATCTCTAATGCCATTGGTACCTTCTGTTCTTCAACAAAAACCGTTTTTCTAATTGATAACGCATCTTTATAAATTTGACCCTCTATATCTCTAGTTGATTTTACCGCAAACATATTGTTCAGCCTCCGCTTTCTTATCATCTTCGCATATAGCTTACCATAACTTTATGTAAATTTGAACGACAAGAATCGTTGCCTTATAATTAGATTAATAACTTACTATTAAGGAAAAAAATTAATGAAAAAATACGGCATATTAATCACTATTTTACTAATACTTGGCTTGGGTACTGGATTTTTATGTTCAAATAAATCCACGTCAAGAAACACACCCGTACCAGTAACTAAAAAGAAAGTTGTGACGCAGATTCCTACTTTATATATTCATGGTTATGGCGGTACGGCCAACTCAAGTAATTATATGATAGCTGCGGCGAATAGATCAGGTAAAGCCCAAAAAGTACTGACGGCTACCGTCTCTTCAACGGGCGCTATAACTTACACAGGAAAATGGCGACAATCTGAAAAGAATCCTATTATTCAAGTCATTTTCACTCGAAATGATGCGGAAATTCCTGAAGAAGGCAGATGGATTGGCAAAATTGCTGATCATTTGAAAAAAACGTATCACATTAAAGCTATCAACCTCGTCACGCATTCAATGGGTGGATCATCCGCCATGTATTGGGCTGAATCAGTCAGAACGAAAACTTCTCCTAAGTTAAATAAATTTGTCCCAATTGCAGATCCAATTAACGGTGTTATTGGTATTGAAGAGAAAGCGAATCAGAATTATTTTTCAAAAAATAATGAACCTGCCCTAAAAACAAGCGCCTACAAAAGTTACTATAATAAGCGAAAAAACTTTCCCTCAAATACGAAAGTCTTTGTCATTTATGGTAATCTCGATGATGGTTCCAATTCTGATTCAGCTGTTAGCACGGTTTCGGCCCGTTCAATGAATTATTTATTAAGAGGCCAAATAAAATCATATCAAGAACTAAAGATTACTGGTAAAAATGCCCAACATAGTAAACTTCATAGGAACGCAACAGTGGATAAAGCAGTCATTCAGTATCTTTGGGGCAAATAACCCCTATACGAAGCGCCAACTTTGTGCTATGATTAATTTATGCGATGAGTCGAGTAAAATCAGACAACTTCGGTTGTTCCGCTGCGGCGGCTAGTGATTAGTTCGAAGATGGGGCATTTTTTACCTACCGCATTGTAGGTATGTCTGATTGTCACTGTTTTGTGGAATTCATACAATCTATTTACTTCGGTAAGTACCATATCAGGAAGCATCAACTTAGGTTGGTGCTTTTTTTGTTGCACACAATACGTAAATAATATTGAATAAAATAATTATTTTGATGATAATGTTAATAATTTCGGTTCTTCGTCAACTGTTGTTGGTGAATGATATTATGAAGGTTCTAATCACTTAGTGATTAGGCCTTTTTTTGTATGAATCTTAAGGGTATAAAATATTCTGATGCGAAATCTATAAAAGTTTCTAA
>NZ_JBSOLI010000033.1:0-119073 GCF_054941065.1 Dellaglioa sp. BT-FLS60 | reverse complement strand
TTAAAAATTTTAGCCAGTATCGTTTACGTATTTTGAGTACAATTAAATTTTAAGCAAAAAAAGAAACCTGTTATCAAATAACAGATTTCTCAATGACAATTTCACCAACAACAGTTGACGAAGAGCCCAAATTGTTAGTCTCTCTTTTAAATTTAATTATTAAACCGTAGCGTTCACGAAAGCTTGGAATAAGCCTTCTGGACGTTGTGGTCTTGATAAGAATTCTGGATGGTATTGAGCTGCTACGAAGAATTTATTTTCTGGAATTTCAACAACTTCAACTAAACGGTTATCTGGAGATGTGCCGGCAAAAACTAAGCCTTTATCAGCAAGTTGTTCACGGTATTCGTTATTGAATTCATAACGATGACGGTGACGTTCTTGAATCACATCTTGATTATTGTAAGCTGCGGCAGCAACAGTTCCTGGTTTTAATTTACATGGATATAACCCAAGACGTTGTGTCCCACCCATATCTTCAACATCTTCTTGATCTGTCATCAAATCAATAATGTTGTATGGTGTTTCTGGAACAGCTTCTGTTGAATGAGCCCCTTGAAGGCCAACCACGTTACGTGCAAATTCAATACATGCCATTTGCATACCAAGACAAACGCCCAAGAATGGCACATTGTTTTCACGCGCATATTGGATTGAAAGAATCATGCCTTCCAGTCCACGGTTACCGAATCCACCAGGAACGATGATTCCATCAGCATTTTGCAACGTTTCAACAACGTTACTTTCATTTAATTTTTCAGAATCGACCATCGTAATCTTAACATCAGCATCTACTGTATATCCTGCATGTTTCAAGGCCTCAGCAACAGAAATATAAGCATCTGGTAATTTCACGTATTTACCAACAAGCGCGATATTGATGGTTTTCTTCAAGTTTAAAACTTTCGTTTCAAGTGCTTGCCATTCTGTCATATCTGCTTCTGGTGTTGTTAATTTCAAATGATCAACAACAATTTGGTCCATTTTTTGTTTTTGTAATGCCAAAGGAATCGTGTATAACGTATCCACATCCATTGATTCAATAACAGCATCTGGTTCAACATCACAGAAATTAGCTAATTTATTACGCATGTCTTGTGAGATATGTTGTTCTGTACGGACAACTAACATATCTGGTTGAATACCCAATCCACGTAATTCTTTAACACTATGTTGTGTGGGTTTTGTTTTCATTTCACCAGCAGCTTTTAAATATGGGATTAATGTTGTATGGATATAAATTACATTTTCAGAACCAACATCAGCTTTCATTTGACGCAATGCTTCAAGGAAAGGTAATGATTCAATATCCCCAACAGTCCCACCAATTTCAGTAATCACAACGTCTGAATCTGTTGTCGTTCCAGCGCGCATGATTTTTTCTTTAATTGTATTTGTGATATGTGGAATAACTTGAACTGTTGCACCCAAATAATCACCACGACGTTCTTTTTGTAAAACTTCTGAATAAATTTTACCAGTCGTCACGTTTGAATATTGATTTAAGTTAATATCAATAAAACGTTCATAATGACCAAGATCTAAATCAGTTTCTGTACCATCATCTGTTACGAAAACTTCCCCATGTTGATAGGGACTCATTGTACCTGGGTCCACGTTAATGTAGGGATCGAACTTTTGAATAGTTACCTTTAAGCCTCTATTCTTTAATAAACGGCCAAGAGATGCTGCAACAATCCCTTTACCAATTGACGAAACAACGCCACCTGTAACAAAAATATATTTGGTCATTATGAATCTCCTTTGGGTTTAATTTGTGTGGGGATTATGTGTTTATGGCCTGCTCATTATTACTATAAAAAACAACAAGCTCCCTAAGCTGAGTAATTTACTCAGTGTAGGGAGCTTGTATCAACCGTGCGTTTGTCCTCGCAAGAAAAACCTGCGAGGCGCCCAAAAAATATATTACAGGGTTTTGACGAAATCGTCAAGTCCTTTTAATTATTTTCCTCGTCGTCATCTGTATCATCATCTGATATTTCAGATAATTGATCTTCAATACCTTCTGGCAATTCTTCCTCATCATCAGAATCACTGTCATCTGCTATTTCGTCTAAATCTTTATCGTAACCTTTGATTTCTGAATCGCCATCTGTATCATCTGTGTCATCTTCATAAGTTGCATCTAAATCGTCATCCTCAGGATCGTCATCATTGTAATCGATAACGTCATCATCGTCGGCGACATCTGCTAAGAAAGCATTAACCTTCTTGCGTTTTTTACGTTTAGGACGATCTTCATCATCTTCGTCTTCCACATGGGCAACAGCTTCATCAATTGAATCAAAGGGATACCATGAACGTAATCCCCATAAGTTTTCTCCAAGTGAAATGAAACTACCATCCGCATTCAAATCTGTGTAAAATTGTGATAAGCGATCTCTCACTTCTAAATCATTTTTACCAAGATATGTCTGGATTTCATTAGTTAGGTCAGCAAAACCCATGACGTCACCATGTTGCGATAGGATTGCATGAGCAACCTCAATCATTGATAACTCGTCTCTATTTTGGCCATCGAATTGTTTAAGCTCCAACTAGCACACGTCCTTTCAAAAAGTCTACTCTTAATCATACATTTTTATGCTGTAAATTGCAATCGTATATTATAGTCACCCAATAATTCACCATTGGTTGTTAAGCGATAATCAATCTCAATTGCACCTGAAATTGGTTGATCTTTTAACTGACTTTTTAGTCGAATTGTTTCAATTTCAATCGGCATGCGGCCATACGCTGTTTTATAAACGCCATTAATTTTTTGTTTAGCCAAAAATATTAATTTTGTTCGTATGGCATCAGTTTCTCGCGTCAATTGAATTTCACCATCATCTTGTAATTTAAATGTGACTGGGGTGCTTTCGCCAGATTCGTCTTCCTCTTCTTTATACCGGATGTACATTCCGTCACCCAAACGAACAAGTTGCCCTGTCGTTTCAATGACATAGCGCTCCACTTCGCCTTCTTGCGTTTTGATTGTTTCCAAATGAATTGCAATTTGTTTATCTAATGTAATCGCCATATGATCGATTCCTCCATTGCCTTGCTGTTCCATTGTATTATAACTTAGATTCAAATAAATGTCGTTACCTATTATTCATCATTATTTCATGACTAACCCACAGATATTCGTTATAATAGAAGTATTACGAATTTATTTACACCTGATAGTTAACATCTAAATTTTCGAGGAGGGATTTCTAATGCTCGAACAATCGCCATTACTCGCTAGAGAAAAAGTGTTACGTGATCCAATTCACGATTACATTTATGTGCAACACCAAGTTATTTTAGATTTAATTAATACGAAAGAATTCCAGCGTTTACGTCGGATTAAACAACTTGGAACAACTTCGTTAACGTTCCACGGCGCTGAACATTCTCGTTTCACACATTCCGTAGGCGTCTACGAAATTACCCGTCGAATCTGTGATAATTTCCAACGGAACTATCCAACTAAAGAAGCTGGTGACGGTCTATGGGATGATTCTGAAAAATTAGTCGCCCTATGCGCTGCACTGCTCCATGATATTGGCCATGGCCCTTACTCACATACTTTTGAGCATATTTTTAAAACAGACCACGAAGCCATTACCGCACAAATTCTAACTGACCCATCAACTGAAATTAATCACGTGTTAACCCAAGTTTCTGTTGATTTCCCAGCAAAAGTGGCCAGTGTTATCCAAAAAACCTATCCGAATCCGCAAGTTGTCCAATTAATCTCAAGTCAAATTGATGCGGATCGAATGGATTACTTATTACGTGATTCTTACTATACAGGTACGAATTATGGCACGTTTGACCTGACGCGTATTTTACGTGTCATGCGTCCTTATAAAGGTGGCATTGCCTTTGATATTAACGGGATGCACGCCGTTGAGGATTATATTGTGAGTCGTTTCCAGATGTACGTTCAAGTCTATTTTCATCCCATTTCTCGATCGATGGAAGTTATTTTAAGTCATTTATTGAATCGCGCTAAATACCTATATGAAAATAACCGGTTAAGCGCTGAAGATTCACCTAAATTATTGATTCCACTTTTTGAAAATGACTTTTCATTGAACGATTACTTACAATTAGATGACGGTGTTTTAACAACTTATTTCACGGAATGGCGTCAAAATTCTGATACGATTCTAAGTGATTTAGCCGTTCGTTTCCTGGACCGCAAACCATTTAAATCAATCAAATTTGACGAAGAGACAGCTGATTTATTGCCTACATTAGCGAATTTAATTGAATCAGCCGGCTTCCAACCTACGTATTATATGGCAGAAAATGATAGTTATGATTTACCTTACGATGCGTATGATCCAACCCAAGATAAACCCCGTACCCAAATTGAATTAGCTCAAGCCGATGGCTCACTCGTTGAATTATCTAGCGTGAGTGCCTTGGTGGCTTCAATTACCGGAAAAGTTTCAGGCGATCGCCGTTTCTTTTTCCCAAGAGAATTATTAAAATCAGAAAATGATTTATTTGCTGACATTTATACCCAGTTCAGAAGCTACATTAATAATGACCACTTAATTCATCCAAAGGAGATCACACAACATGACAATTAAATTAATAGCCATCGATATCGATGGTACACTCGTTGATGACCAAAAAGAAATCGCCCCAGAAACTATCGCCACCATTAAAGCCGCTAAAGCTGCCGGTATCAAAGTCGTTCTTTGTACTGGACGTCCTTTAACTGGGGTCACAAAATACTTAGAAAAACTTGATTTAACGACAGATGATGATTTCGTTATCACCTTTAATGGTGCTTTAGTTCAAGTATCTGGTTCCGGTGAAAGTTTAATTCATCATACTTTAGATATTAATGATTATTATCTACTTGAAGAAACAAGTCGTGAGTTAAACGTTCACGCCCATGCTGAAGATCAAAAATTAATGTATACGGCTAATGCTGATATTAGTGAATACACCGTTGCTGAATCTTTCTTGGTACAAATGCCACTTCGATTCCGTAAACCTGAAGAAATGGCTAAAGACATTGTGATTTCAAAAATGATGTATGTCGATTATCCTGAAGTTATTTCTCGTGTTGTTAACGACTTACCTACAAAAATTACTGATCATTATTACTATGTTCAAAGTGAACCTTATTTCTTAGAAATCCTAAACAAAAATGCTAGCAAAGGTAGTGCCGTTATGGGCTTAGCTGACAAATTAGGTTTCAAAAAAGAAGAGGTCATGGCACTTGGTGATCAAGGTAACGATTTATCAATGATTCAAGCTGTTGGCTTTGGTGTTGCCATGGGTAACGCCATTCAAGAAGTTAAAGATAGCGCTCAAGCAGTTACTGCTACTAACGTTGAGTTAGGTGTTGCTAAAGCTATTCAAAAATATGCATTGAAAGATTAAAAATTAAAAGCTCCAGAAAAGTTAGATTTGTCTAACTTTTCTGGAGCTTTTTTTATTTCTAGTTTCGTTGTGAATTAGACTTACCATTCAGATTAAGTGTTCCACCTTCACAATGTGCCCAACAAGAATAAATCTCAACCGTTTTCGTTTCTTTATCAATCGTATAAACAACACGATGTTGACCATTTATAACCAAGTTCATTGTTTCTTGCATTGTATCATAATCTCTCTTACCCATTAAAACAGCACTACGGGTATCCATCAGCACCTGAAATAATGACGGGCATAGCGTCTCTATTGGCATTTTTTATAAGTGAAAATAAATTTGTTCTAGCTTTAATTGGATTAATAATTTTCCCCATTTTATCGACTTATATATGTGCTTATAATAACGAATTAAAAATCATTCCTCAAAAGGTCCAATTTAACTTCAATTTCTTGAGGAATCGGAATAGATGGATCAACATTTGGATTATTCAGATGCGTATTACTATGAATTTTGCGGTACTCAGAAGCAGTCATTAACGTCTGCTGTTTAAACATCCGCATAAAATTTTTAGGGTCATTAAAATAAGCTAAGTCTGAAATTTGGTTCACTGATAAGGTTGTCTTAATTAATAAGATTTTAGCTACTTCTAGTTTTAAATTAATTAAGTAACTGCGGAGATTGCCATGTTGTTCACGTTTAAAAATTCGCGTTAAATAATCCGGATTAAGCTCAAAATGGTCAGCAATTGATTGCACTGAAATTGTACTACTCATATTAGCTCTAATCCATTCAATTATTTTGTTTGTGAGTAACGTTGATTTATCAGTCTTGTTAGATAATGACGTTAAATAAATATTACTTAACTCAATAAGAATCGTTTGAATTAAACAATCACATGAATGCTGACTATAATGATAGGAATTATTTGTATTTAATAATTGGTTAATCAAGATAACAATCCCATTTGCATTATCCAGCTTAAATAATTTCGGCAATAAAACTAAATCATTTAATTCCTGCGTAAATTGATGATGTCTTATTTTTGGAAGTGCTAATTGAATAGATGATGCCTGTAAAGGTAAGTCTTTCCAACTAGCAAAAAAATGGACCCAGTAAAAATCTATTTTGTCAGTTGCGGGTTGACTACCCTGAATTGTCACATTGGGTGGCAATAATAAACATTCATTTTCATGCACCATTAACTGCTGACCATCAATTTTCAATTCTAATGTCCCCTGAATACATAGAATCAATTCAAAATCACGGTCATGATGCATTTTTTTATGCGTCCATCCGGGTTTTGAAGTAAATTCCCCTGATTTATAAAATAAAATTGGCTTGTTTAAATTAATTGCATACATATTAACACCATCCCTTTTTCAACAAGTCGGATTTATCCACTTATTCTCCATCTTAAGGTATTTTTAACGCGTTTGCAAACGGTTACAATTTAGTTATTCAATAAATAACATAAAAGGTGGAGGAAACAATGGATAATAATAAAGTAGCTAGCAATCATTTAGAACCAAAAGCAGAGTTACCCTTTCATAGAAAAATTACCTATGCCTTTACAGACATGTCTGGTAACTTGCTCTATTGTATCATTAGTAGTTTTGCATTATATTATTTCACAGAAGTATTAGGACTTTCTGTTGCCGCAGCGGGTATTATTCTATTAGTTGCACGTTTCTTTGATGCTTTTGATGCACCTATTTGGGGGATCATTATTGATCATACCAAGAGTAAATATGGTCAAAGTCGTCCTTGGTTCTTATGGATGGCAGCCCCCTTCGCTATCTTTGTATGGCTATTATTCACTAATTTTGGATTCACAGGTAACGCCAGGTTTTGGTATGCTGGGATCGTTTATATTTTAGCAGGAATTGCTTATACAGGGATGTCAACGCCTATTACCGCTGTTTTACCCAATTTAACTTCTAACACCAACGAAAGAACAATTGCCAATACGTTCCGTATGATTGGTGGCAATGTTGGGAACTTCTTAGCTATCACGTTCATTTTACCCCTAGCCACTTTATTAGGCGGGAGTAGTAATTCTAGTAAAGGTTGGTCAATGGCCGTCGGTATCTATGCCATTGTTGCCGTTATCTTACTGGTCATTGCCTTTTGGGATATGCGTGAAAAAAATATCGAACGTATTAAATCAATTCCAATCAAGGAAAGTTTCAAGGCTGCTAAGAAAAATTGGCCTTGGGTTTTAGTTGTCATAGCTAATATTCTATTCTGGATGGGGTTAACAAGTCGGACTTCAACACTTGCTTATTACTTCCAATATAATGTTGGCGATAAAAACCTCATTTCAGTCTTTAATGGCATCTCAATTATCCAAGTATTGGGTATGGCTATGATTCCCTACTTGGTTAAAATATTCAATAAGTACGGGAGTACGATTTTAGGATTTGCCATTGCTTCAGTGGGTCAGATTGGCTTAGCCTTTTCTCACTCTAGCATGACAATGATGATTATTTTCTGGTGTATTGCTAATATTGGTAGTGGTATTGCTTGTTCATTATTTTTCCAAATGGTTGGCGATACAGTTGATTACGGTGAATGGAAAAATGGCATTCGAGCAAGTGGATTCCTAACTGCTATTGGGAGTTCGTTCTGTATTAAAATGGGGGCTGGTATCGGTGGCTTCATTCCATCAATGATTATGAATGCATTTGGCTACCGTGCTGACCAAACGCAAACGACTGCCTCATTAGGTGCCATTAGCTTCTCATTCATTTGGTTACCTATGATTATCTTTGCACTGGGCATTATTCCAATGTTACTATACCGTAAATACGAAAAACATGAATCAGTCGTTAAAGCCGATTTAGCAAAACGAGCAACATCCATTTAAATAATTTTTTAGGAGAATTTACTATGAAAAAAATTGAAATCACCTCTTCATTTTGGCGTCGCTATCGAGAATTAATTGTTAAAGAAGTCTTACCCTATCAATGGGCAGTTATGAATGATGAAGCCGATATTGATATTGCCCATGAACCAGGTGGCAATGAAGCTGATTCAAAAAATAGTCATGCAATTGCTAACTTAAAGATTGCTGCAGGTCAAGAAACTGGTCATCACTTTGGTTATCCTTTTCAAGATACAGATGTCTATAAATGGTTAGAAGCTGCCGCATACAGTTTTAATTATCATCCAGATGCTAATTTACGTGAAATCACTGATAATTTAATTGATTTAATTGCTGAAGCACAAGATGAAGATGGGTATCTATCAACCTTTTTCCAAATCGATGCCCCTGAAAGAAAGTTCAAACGCTTAAAACAGTCTCATGAATTGTACACAATGGGTCACTATATCGAAGCTGGAATTGCCTATTATCAAGCAACTGGGAATAAAAAAGCCCTTGATATAGCCATTAAAATGGCAGATTGCATTGATAATCATTTTGGATTATCAGCTGGCAAAATCCATGGCGGGGATGGTCATCCAGAAATCGAACTCGCTTTAATGCGTTTATATGATGAAACACAGGAGTCAAAATACCTAGCCTTAACACAATTTTTTATTAATCAACGAGGTCAAGACCCAGAATTTTTTGATGATCAAATTAAACTGGATGGCCTTGATAATGACTTAATTGATGGGATGAAAAGCTTTCCAGATGCTTATTATCAAGCAGGAGAGCCTATCATTGATCAAGAAACCGCTGAAGGTCATGCCGTTAGAGTCGTCTATCTATGTACCGGAATGGCACACTTAGCACGAGAAACTGGCGACAAAGAATTATTAGCTGCCTGCCATCGCTTCTGGAATGATATCGTCCAAAAACGGATGTATATTACTGGTGGCATCGGTTCAACTAACATAGGCGAAGCATTTACCTATGATTATGATCTTCCAAACGATACCATGTATGGTGAAACGTGTGCTTCTGTCGGCATGGCCTTCTTCGCTAAACAAATGCTAGGTATTGAAGCTAAAGGTGAATACGGTGACGTTCTAGAAAAAGAACTCTTTAATGGCACTTTAAGTGGCATGTCATTGGATGGGAAACATTTCTTTTATGTTAACCCACTCGAAGCCGATCCAGTGATTTCAAAAAATAATCCTTCAAGAAATCATGTTCTAACGCAACGTGCGGATTGGTTTGGTTGTGCTTGTTGTCCAAGCAACGTAGCCAGATTAATTGCTTCAGTGGATACCTATATCTATCATGAAACAGATAACGTTATTTTATCTGATCAATTCATCGCTAATAAAGCGGAATTTGATAACGGCATTACAATTGAACAAACTAATAATTTCCCATGGGATGGCGACATTCAATATCATCTGGCAAACCCTAACAGTCAGACATTTAAATTTGGAATTCGTATTCCAGGTTGGTCACAAGCCAACTACCAAGTTACTGTGAACGGTAGCCCTATTAAAAGCGACCTACAAGATGGATTTATTTACTTTACTATTGACGGAACTGAGTTAGATATCCAATTGACGCTCGATATGAGTGCTAAATTTATGCAAGCTAATGAATTAGTTCGTTATGATTTTGGTAAAGTTAGCGTCCAACGTGGTCCAATTGTCTATTGTGCAGAAGAAGTCGATAATGAGGCCCCTCTATGGAAATATCGCGTTGCTGTGGAGAGTCCTCTTGAATCAAGTTTTCAAGAAACGTTGCTCAATGGTGTCGTTCAAGTCAAGGCTAAAGCAAAACGAAGCGAAATCAAGACTGATCAAGCTTTGTATGCTGAATATCAAAAACCAAACGATATTGAAACAAGCCTGACTTTGATTCCTTACTATGCTTGGGCAAATCGTGATGATGGTCAAATGTCAGTTTGGTTAAATCACTAATAAAGCCACAAAAAAAGCTTTCCATTTATGATAATGGAAAGCTTTTTTTGTGGCTTTTCTAATTAAACTTTTAAAAGCATAAATACGGCTATAGTATAAATTATAGCGAATATTGATAATAAGCACATCAGTAAAACACCTAATAAAGTGTAGCCAAAATTTTTTTGAAAAAATGGTAAAACTCCAATATAAGTGCATATTTCCATGATGCCAGCACCAGATAACCAAAAATCAAGAGCTGGATATTCGGCTACTAACCATGGCGCAACCAAAATTAATACGATACTAACCGCACCAAACCATTTCATCCAGTAATTATCCGATATAAATTTTTTTCATAATAATTCCTATCTAAGATTTTTATTTTTTTCAATATACGCGCTGCACAAGAATATAGCCACTAGCACTAATTCTCCTATATACATTTCCATCATAAAGCTATCATCGCTAGATGTCCCTATCGAGATTACAATTAATAGTATACTGCCTATCGAAAACGACTTCCAATATTTCGCAACATACCGCACAGGTACTACTGTTAAAAACAAAAGAACCAGTCCATTTACTAACATAAGTGTAATCAACAATTGATTATATAAATTTTCATTCGAAAATTCATTGAGAGATCCTAAATAATTAACAATAATCCATAGTGACAACCCAAGCAGGAGCAATCGATAAATATAGCTCCCGATGATTTGACATAACTCCCAAAGCTTAAAGTGAACACTTGGTGCATCCCTCTCATGTAATGCTAAATAGAATATCATCAGAAACATTTCTGCACTAAAAAAAATCCTATATATCGAATTACCTAACAACATGAACATTACTGGAATCGTTACAATTAAAGTGACTATCATAAGAGATTTCCAACATTTCATAATCATCGTTTTTTTAGTTATCGCCAAAAATAGAAGGACTAAGATATTAGCTACCAAAAAGACATTGCCCACAATTCCATAATGTCTTAAAATACTGCCCATTTCATTTGAACTAACACCGGCTGCTACTAGATAGATACCTCCACAAAAAAACAAACTTTTAAATAGCGCATTTACAAATAATTGTCGCATGCTTGTTATTTCTCCTCTTCATCGCTTGGACTGCTTATATGACGCTCTTTTTAATTGCACTAACTTTAAAAGCAGGTATCCGAATAAATATCCGATACTATTAAGAATTAAATCATTTACATCAAATGTTCGATTACCCTTCTGCTTCTATGTCACCTTTTACAACAAACAAAAAACCTAACGTAATTAGCCATTCCACTCCTACAACAATCATTAATTGCCCTATATAAAGTATCGACAATAAGCCTAACATCCCTGATAGTGCAAGTAACAATATCACAACTGCACTAATAAAATAATGTTTCCAAAATTTTTGTAAATATCGTGTAGGCATTACTCCTAATATAACGAATAAAATACCTTGTAAAACTACCATAATTACTTGAAATCTATCAGACAGTGTTCCACCAAAATAAGTTGAAAGTGTGACTAAATGTCCATTTATCACCATACTTGTATAAATTAGATAACCATAAGCACATCCCATGAAAAGAAGTGCAAAACGCAGTATCCATTCACCTACTTTTTTACTTAAATTCATTTTAAAATTCCTCTTTTCTCTTAGTATAATGTACCAATCAATCCGTTTAAAAGAAATTTCTAGATTTCAAATAAAGATAAATACTAATAATAACCAACACCCAATAGGCTAATAAAAAGTATTTATACTTTGGAATTGGTCGCTGCTCATATCCTATAATAATGATATTTAGTCCATACGTGAACACATATATAATACCGATTAAAGCCAGTAGTATAACACCTAAAAGGAGTAACCCATCGCCGTTATTTATTCCCAATCCGTTTCTATTGATGGCTCCATTGATAATAAATATAAAGGGAACTATTTGGATCCCTAGCGTTGCTAATAATTCTATAGTTATTTTTTTCATTGCTAGAACCCTCCTTTAAAACTGATAATCATATAGCACCATAACAAACACTTTATTATTAGCACTTAATGCAAAATTCATCTCAATCACCTTTTAAATAGCACTCGTATAAAATCCTTTAAAGATAAATTTGATTCTTTATATTTTTTATATAATGAACCACTATTGGTCGCAAAACCGCCACCTTCAAAATAGGCTCCTACAGCAAACCCCAAAACAACTATAATAATGACAAAAATTTTCATACTATTATCTCCTCAATTTATTACTATCACGCAGAAAGGCTACTTATGGTGACCTTCAATTTAAATATACGCCATACCTTGTAAAAATGGCACAACAATTAATACTCTAAGCACTAATATTTAGCATACAATATGTAAACTTTCCATACTATTGTACTTTTCCCGGGTTATGCTACTATTAGATATAACAATTGGAGGAAATAAAATGGCACTCTATCAACAACTCAAACAGGCACGTCATGAATCGGGATTATCTCAAACCGACGTCTCTAAACAACTACATACTTCAAGACAAACCATCTCACAATGGGAAAACGGGAAAAGTACGCCTGATATTGACACACTTAAATTATTAAGTACTATCTATAATCGTTCTTTAGATGAACTTATTAATGACGGAGTGCCTTCATCAAAAAACACGACTAACCAAGTTACTGAAAAGCCAAAAGACGAAGGATTACTACTATTATTATTAACTTGTCTTTCATTCTTAATTGCGCCTGTAGGCCTCATCATTGCGCCACTGATCATTTGGACTAATAAATCTACTAACGCTTTTTATAAAGCTATTTACTTTTTTTGTATTATTGCGATTATTTATAACTTGTGCGTTGGTTACAGCTTTATATCTGATTCATTTAATTGGGGTACTACTAGTTATTATTAACTGATGGTCAATTTACCACCCTTAATTATTGAGGAACATGAAATGTTTCGAGTAAAAATTCCCCAACTATGAGTAGCCTTCCACTGTACTTTTTTACTACTTAATTGCCTTAAAGATTCCGACTTAAAACTTCCTAATGTTGCAACAGCTTTTAAATTTGTAGCACTCATAATTTTATTACCACTAACTTTTATTTTATACGAAACACGCCATCCATAACCTTTTTTAGTTATTGTGTAGGTCTTATTTGCTAATTGCGTAAAATCTAAGTCTTCTTGGATACTCAGCTCAACTTGTTCTCCATTGCTATCAACGTCGCTATACGTTTTTGTTCCTCCAACAGATAAATCATATGACCCCATTGCATTATTAGTGTCACTTGCGCTAACTGTCTGACTTGTTACCATAACTAAAAAAAGAATTCCTAAAATACTAACTACTATTCTCTTCATAATATAACTATCCCTCTCTTTCATATTTTTTTAATGGAATATCCATTCCATCTGATGCATATTCAGAATACAACAATTCCCCCTCAATATAGGAGCAATTATTGCTTGCAATATGTAAAGATTACTTTACATTGACGTCAAATCATTGATTTAAATCCATTTTAAAGTACATCAAAAAAGCACTGCCACAAGAGGCAGTGCTTTTATAAAATATATCTATCATCAATCTAAACCGTTACTGCACATCTTTTTTTATCTTCTGCATCGTTCGCCAATCCCACGAGTAATGGTCCTATATCATCTCTCATCGTAGGTTACATAACCAATAAAAAGTGCTAATAAGCCCATAAACAATTCCCCAATTTTATGAAAAAGGTCATAATTATCAAAAATTGCAAAGGCACACTGCATAATTCCTATACCAACAAAGAAAAAAATCATTAATTTTCGTTTCAAAATTTCCCCTCCTAATTATCAACTTTCACATAAAGAATGTTATAATTTTAGTTCCCCAATTAGAAACATTCTTGGACATACCAACATATCTCAATGCTGAATATATTATATGGTATTCAGTCCCAGTAAAATGATCAATAGCCTTCAAAAAACCACCCATAGTTGTTACTTTAAGAATTGTTCTCCTTATTTTTTTTGGTAATTTATGCCATACTTTAAGAAAAGCTTTAGCTACCGTTGTTGCACCAATACGAGTACGAGGATTAACAATATTATACAACTCAATAACATTTTCATTATTTAAATCTGATTCAGTGAGATTATAATTCTCAATTAGATATGCCTTTTTACGTTCTACCGAACTATCAAGTTTTTTAACCGCTTGATTCTCTTCTTGATTACTTTGTGTAATACTAGCATTGGCAATAGTTGGTGCAATAATTCCTCCTATTATCATAGTAACGATAGCTAGCATTATTAAATTGAAAACTTTTTTCATTGTAAAACCTCCAAATTTTTTATTTCTACTTTTTCAGTATACATATCTAGTCATCCCGATAGAGAGCAATTATTGCTTGCAAATATGTAAAGATTACTTTACATCGACGTCAAATTATTGATTTAAAGCCATTTAAAAGGTCATCAAAAAAGCACTGCCACAAAAGGCAGTGCTTTTATAAAATCTATTTATCATCAATTTAAAAATTTACTTCGCATCTTTTTTTTATCTTCTGCATCGTTCGCCAATCCCAATAAATAGCAACTATTGAGATAAGTGTCATTATCGGAACGAGTGGTCGAGCATCACTCCAAAGCATCGCTAAAACAATGCCAAACATCGGTACAATAATAAGATATCGATACATCCCAAATTTAATAAAAACCCAGTTTTGATATGATTTAGGTATAAAACTGTTAATAATCAATACAATGGGTAATAACCACCCTACAATATCATCTCTCATCATAGTTAAACCTCCTAACCTTCATTTCTCCTTTTCAGTATACACGTCTAGTCATAATAGGAGGGGCAACCATTGCTTGCATTCCGCATCTATTGCTTTACATCGACTTCTAAATGGCCATTTTATAGCTGTTTTAAATTGTCACAAATACAGCAACCACAATCATCACAGTCCCAACAATAAAACATCCCCGCATAAATGGTGATATTTTAAGAGGTCGATTCTTTTTACTACCCACACTTCGAACATCTATTTTACGTTCAGCATAATCTTCTTTAGATTCACCTTTGTCTCGACGTTTAAACCAGCCAGCAAACAATTGTGCCTGACTTAAAATGAGAATAACTCCTAATAGAATTAAAATAATTCCTATGTAGAAATAAGCATTCGATATAAACAAGCTATTCCCGCCAGCACGAATCCAAACAATCGCGATAATTGCAACAAGTCCACTTATTAAAAGTGACACATTTCTTTTGATCTGATTCATATCAGTTAGCTCCTTGCTCACTTTTAATTTTAACTTAGATTATACTACACTGATTTTATTTTTAATAATCATGATCTAATAATTTTTGTGATGCTAGTGTAGGACCCAAATCATATTCATATACATCTCGATAAACGCGTATTAATTTTTTTAATCTGAAATTTATGTTTTCACTATCAAAAGATTCTAAATCTACATTTTGAGCATCAAGCTCATCTTTATAATTTATATTTTAGCACATCGCTAACGCTTTAATGACTTTTTATTAAAATTATGAACATCAGCGCATTCATCCCTGCCAACTCACAATTTCTAGTTCACTTATGCCTTCAAATCCGTTATAATTTAAAAGGCAAGTTAAACAAATTAAAGGAGACTCATCAAACATGTTAAAGGAATTTAGAGATTTTATCACTCGTGGGAATGTGATGGATTTAGCAGTCGCTGTTATTATTGGTGGCGCATTTACAACAATCGTTAAATCTTTCACAACTAACATCATCAGCCCTATCATTGCACTTGTTGTCGGTAAGGTTGATTTGTCAGGAATTGTACTCACAATCGGTGATACAACTTTCAAAATCGGACAATTTTTAGACGATGTCATCAACTTTGTAATCATTGCATTTGTTATTTTCATGCTACTCAAAGGAATCACAGCGCTCAGAAATGCAACCAGCAAATCTAGCCAAGAAGATGAAAATTTAGAGGTCTCATTAACACCTACAGAAGAATATTTAAAAGATATTCGGAACTTATTAGCTGAAAGAAATAGTGACTTGCCTCGAGAAGCATCTAAAAAGATTGAAGAAAAAATCGCCAAAGAAGATTAAATAAATAATTGCTAACAATGGCTTAATTTCGGTGTTTAATCGAAATTAAGCTTTTTATTATATGACGAATGATACACATTTTTCTCTTTTACATCACAATTTCTTCACAACTGATTGTTATTATATATTCATACCTTAAATAATAACTTTTAAAACTTAATTTGTTTCCCCGAATAGATTAAGTTAACAAATAAGTCATTTCTCCCCGGAAATAACTTATCCTACCCTTTTTCCGTCAGTCTCCCCGGACTGGCGGTTTTTTTGTGAAAAAATAGTCAACGCCTTTCAATTAGGCGTTAACTATTTATCTTTTAATTCTTCTAATCGTTTCTGTATACGATCATATGTTGCGATATTTTTTTGCGCATCTTCACGAGCTTTGTTGACTGACTTATTTATTGAAAGATATAATTTAATCAGTGCAAAAATGAAAACAAAGATTAATAGCATGTTTCCTATCAATAATGCGCTATATGAAAATAAAATGTCATCGTAACTCATATTAGTTACCAGCCTCTCTATCCAAATCATCTAATAACTCAATAATTTTGTGCTTTTTATTTTTCATTTCTTTATTTAATTTAACCATTTTTTGTGTTTCTTTCCTTATTTGAACACTAAATACTAAACAGCTAATAATAAATAAAATAAATACTACCCAAAATAGGTTTTCTAGAATCATGATGTTCTCCTTTCAAATAATAATTATTTTATCACAACAAGTAATTAATAAATTACTTTTGTTTTTTCTTTTTTACGTCACAATTTCTTCACAACTGATTGTTATTATATATTCATACCTTAAATAACAACTTTTAAATTTTAATTTGTTTCCCCGAACAAATTAAGTTAATAAATAAGTCATTTCTCCCCTGGAATTACTTATTCTACTCCTTTTTCCGTCAGTCTCCCCGGACTGGCGGTTTTTTTGTCATCAAATTCCATATTAAAAGACTATTATTACCTATCGTACTTGATTAATTTAGCCATTTTATGCTAGGATGATTACTGTTATAGGTTAGTTCCCGATAGGATTCACTGTCATGTGACGTGAAGATACCTCGTAACCGCAAAATAAGAACATGAAAATTGTTCTAAAATTAATGGGGGAATTAAAGATGTCAGAAAGACACTTATTTACATCAGAATCAGTTTCAGAAGGCCATCCAGATAAAATTGCAGATCAAATTAGTGATGCCATTTTGGATGCCATTTTAACACAAGATCCAGAAGCACGTGTCGCTTGTGAAACTTCAGTAACGACCGGTTTAGTACTGGTCTTCGGTGAAATTTCTACGACCGCCTATGTTGATATTCAACATGTCGTTCGTGAAACCATTAAAGAAATTGGCTATACGAATGCCAAATATGGCTTCGATGGTGATACTTGTGCCGTATTAGTCGCATTAGATGAACAATCACCTGATATTGCTCAAGGTGTTGACGATGCTATTGAACGCCGCGAAGGTGGTGTTGATCCACTTGACCAAATTGGCGCCGGTGACCAAGGTTTAATGTTTGGTTACGCCGTTGATGAAACACCTGAATTGATGCCATTAGCCAGTTCATTAAGCCATAAATTAATGCAACGTATGGCTCATTTACGCAAATCTGGGGAATTAGCTTATCTCCGTCCAGATGCCAAAGCTGAAATTACTATTGAATATAATGAAAACAACATTCCTGATCGTATTGATACTGTTGTTATTAGTACACAACATGATCCAGATGTTTCATTAGAACAAATTCGAAAAGACGTTATCGAACACGTTATTAACGACGTTATTCCTGCGAAGTACCTAGATGATCAAACAAAGTATTTCATTAACCCAACTGGCCGCTTTGTTATTGGTGGGCCACAAGGAGATGCTGGCTTAACGGGACGTAAAATAATTGTGGATACTTATGGTGGGGCTGCTCATCATGGTGGTGGGGCTTTCTCAGGTAAGGATGCAACGAAAGTTGATCGTTCTGCTAGTTACGCCGCTAGATATATTGCCAAAAATATTGTTGCAGCTGGCTACGCTTCTAAAGTCGAAGTTCAGTTAGCCTACGCAATTGGTGTGGCCAAACCTGTCTCAATTTCAGTTGATACATTTGGAACTGGCAACGTTAAAGAATCAGATTTAACCGCTGCAATCCGCAAGGTATTTGATTTACGACCTGCTGGTATTATCCAAATGTTAGATTTAAAACGACCTATCTACAAACAAACTGCTGCATACGGTCATTTTGGTCGAACAGATATTGATTTACCTTGGGAACATTTAGACAAAATTGATGCATTAAAAGCAGAATTAGGCTAAACTCAAGCCACTAACTTAATAAATTTAAAGCTCAGTTATTTGAAATCCTACAAATAACTGAGCTTTTTTATACCATTTAAATCCACAAAAAAACAGTACAAATTTAATTGTACTGCCCTTTTATCTTAACTATTTAGTTTCATACATGTAATCACGAGTCATTGGTAATGTCTGTCCTGAAGTTCCTTTAGTCATTAAGAACTGCATAACATCAATATTTCCAGATTCAAATGACGCTGCACAAGCTTGTAGATATAGGTCCCACATGCGTGTAAATCGAACACCTTCTAGTTCTTCAACTTTATCTCGTTGTGCCAAAAAGTTTTGACTCCAAAGTTCCAAAGTACGTTGATAATGACGACGTAGCGTTTCAACATCAAACAGTTGCATATCATTACTAATAATATTTGTAACCATTTCATTTAATCCAGGTACATAGCCACCTGGGAATATATATTTATTAATCCAACCATTGTTTGCGCCACCTTGTTGACGTGTAATTCCATGAATTAAGGCAACCCCATCATCAGTTAAATAACGGTTAATATCTTTGAAATATTCCCCAAGGTTTTCTGCGCCAACATGTTCAAACATACCAACTGAAGTAATATAATCCCACTGTTCATTACCAAGTTCACGGTAATCAACTAATCGTACATCAGCCACGTTCTGTAAGCCTTCATCTTTGATTCGTTGATTAACTAAATCATATTGTTCCTGACTTAGCGTTACACCAGTCACCTTAAGCCCATATTTTTGAGCGCCTCGTAACATCAGTGTTCCCCAACCACAGCCAATATCTAATAACCGTTTACCAGGTTGTGGGTTAAGTTTAGTAATTATATGATCGACCTTGTCAATTTGTGCTTGTTCTAGATTATCATAGTTACCGTTAGTGAAGTAAGCACAAGAATAAGTTAAGGTGTCATCAAGCCATAATTTGTAAAAATCGTTTCCGACATCATAATGACTTTGAACATCATCTTTACTATCTTTTTCTGAATGACCTTGTTTTGGTAAGAACTTAATGAATTTTGAATTATGGAAAAAGCTTCCCGCATTCTCATAAGCCGACTTGATTAACAGTTGAATACTACCATCTATTTCTATTTTTCCATCCATGTAAGCTTCACCCAATGCAATCGAAGCATTACGCGTAATCTCTTTTACAGGGATAGCCTCATGAAGTGTAATCGTTACTTGTGGTTCGCCTTCACCATATACGTCACTGGTTCCATCCCAATAAACCACTTTAACTGGAATATTAAAGGTTTTGCTTAAAAATGTTTTATAAAATGTTTTTGTTAGCATGTCATTAGGTCCTTTCCAAATTTCCGAATTATCTTGATTATTATACGCCATTTTTAATTTTGATGCATATGTTAAGTTCACATAAAAAAGGTTAGACAACTTTCGTCATCTAACCTACTATAATCGGGTTTAAGCTATATCCACTAATACTATTTAACGAAGGGCCAGTAAAAACTTTTATTAAATACCAACTTTAATTTTTCATCGTTATTATATCAATTTTAGTACAATTTTTTAAAATTAAATGACTATAAATTCATATTTTTTTCATACCTTATTAAAAATATTAAAAAACCTGTGGCCACATAATATCTTAGTAGATAAGGAACATTTTCTACTAAGACACCACCATATCCACACAAGATACAAAGTGTCATAGCTATTTTTATCATAAACCATTTAATTGGTTTATCTTTTATTGTTTCCAAGAAAACAGAGATTCTTTTTTTCATCATATTATCCCCTTCTCAGATATAATCTAATACCCCTCTTAAAACATTTTTATTGTAACCTTGATTATTTTACCCGTCAATAATTTAGTGTTGTTAAAATATAGCTACTTCAAATGTCTAAAAATCCATACAAAAAAAGTTAGACAACTGACGTCATCTAACTTCCTAAAATCTATTTTTCGTTGTGGAAACGATTTTTAAATAATGGACTAACTGGTTTGTTTTCATGAATTCTCGTGATTGCATCCCCAATTAATTGACCCACTGAAATTTGAACTAACTTATCAATCTTTTTATCTTCAGGTAATCGAATTGAATCGGTTACGATGAATTGTTTAATTGGTGATTTGGCAATTCTTTCAACAGCTGGACCTGATAAAACAGGGTGAGTTGCACTTGCGTACACTTCAGTTGCACCTGCATCCATCAAAGCTTGCGCAGCAAGCGTGATTGTTCCGGCTGTATCAACCATATCATCGATCAAGATACAACGTTTACCTTCAACAGTTCCAATGATGTTCATGACTTCAGCAACATTGGCTTTAGGGCGACGTTTATCGATGATTGCGATTGGTGCCTTCAAGAATTCTGCTAATTTACGAGCACGTGTTACACCACCATGATCAGGTGACACAACAACAGCATCTTTATCTAATCCTTCAGTTAAGAAGTAATCAGCCAATAAAGGTGCACCCATCAAATGATCAACTGGAATATCGAAGAATCCTTGAATTTGAGCAGCATGTAAATCAAGGGCTAAAATTCTTGTTGCGCCAGCTTTTTCTAACATGTCAGCAACTAATTTTGCTGTAATTGGTTCACGTGAGCGTGCTTTACGATCTTGGCGAGCATAACCGTAATAAGGAATCACGACATTAATTGACTTAGCACTTGCACGACGCAAAGCATCAATCATGATTAATAATTCCATAATATTGTCATTAACCGGATCAGACGTTGATTGAACAATGTAAACATGGTCTCCACGAATACTTTCTTCAATATTAATTCTGATTTCACCATCACTAAAGCGATCTACAGAGGTTTTACCTAATTTAACACCAACAGCATCAGCAATTTTTTCAGCCAATGGTTTATTCGAGTTCAAAGCAAAAATTTTCAACTTTGGATCAAAATAATGTTCTGACATATGTGCCTCCAGTTATTTAATTTTCCCTACTTAAAATTTTAAATATTAATCAAGTAAATTGCAAGTTAAAATCCGATAAGAATTCGCTTACTAATCAATTTCTGGTGCTTGAGCAACTGGTAATTTATCAAAATAACCTTTTTTATTCACTTGGCGACCACGAGCAATACCTAAATCATGTGACTCAACATCATCTGTAATAGTTGAACCAGCCGCAATAAATGCGTGATTTCCTACTTCAAGTGGGGCAACCAAGTTAGAGCCACTACCGATAAATGAATGATCACCTATATTGGTATGGTGCTTGTTAACACCATCATAGTTAACGAAGACAACGCCACAACCAACATTAATATCTTTGCCCAAAGTTGCATCCCCAACGTAAGTTAAATGACCAACCTTTGTACTCTTACCAATAGAAGCGTTTTTAATTTCCACAAAATTACCAATATGAACAGCTTCACCAATGTGTGCATCAGGACGTAAATGACTGTATGGTCCAATGTTACTTTGTGTGTCCATTTCAGAATCTTCAAGGTATGAATCCGTAACAGTTACATTATCATGAATGATACTATTGATAATTTCAGAATGGGCCCCAATGAAACAATCTTCGCCAATCACTGTGTTGCCTTTTAAGTAAACGCCTGGTTCAATCACTGTATCTGACCCAATTTTAACATTATATTCAATGTATGTATTCTCAGGATCAACCAAGGTTACCCCATTACGCATATGTTTTTCATTAATACGACGTTGCATGACCTTAGTAGCAGCAGATAAAGCCACTCGATCATTAACACCCATTGATTCAGAGAAATCTTTCATCCGGTAAGCTGCGACAATTTTACCTTGTTTTTTGAGGATTTCCATCACATCAGTTAAATAATATTCGCCTTGAGCGTTATCATTTGTCACTTCGTGTAAAGCAGCAAATAACGTCTTGTTATCAAAACAGTAAACACCCGTATTGATTTCTTGAACGTTTGCTTCTTGGATAGTAGCATCCTTTTGTTCAACAATTTTTTCGACAATCCCAATGTCATTACGGATAATTCGACCATAACCCGTTGGATCTTCTGCTTGTGCTGTTAGAACAGTAGCAGCAGCACCTTTTTCTTTATGATATTCAAACAATTCGCCAAATGTTTTGGCAGTCAATAATGGGGTATCACCATTAGCAATAATGGTCATCCCTTCTTTATCTTTTAAAATTTTCTCTGCTTGAAGGACCGCATGACCCGTTCCTAATTGTTCTGCTTGAAGTGCATATTCTGAGCGATCACCTAAAGTTTCTTCAACTTGTTCAGCACCATGTCCCACAATTGTGACAACTTCATCCATATTATTTGCTTCAATTTCCGATAAAACGTGGTCAACCATTGGCCGTCCAGCAATCGGATGTAACACTTTATATAGTTTAGATTTCATTCTTGTACCCTTACCGGCAGCAAGAATAATTGCATATTTAGCAACTGTCATTAGATAGTCTCCTCCAATTTATATTCTTCTCTAATAATAGCTTAGTCACGCATGTGTTGCAAGATTAGCTGGCATGCCAAATAGCTTAAATTAAGATACATTTGTTCACTATTTATGAAAAAATGGTAGTTAATTATTAAAGATAGTTGTTATATTAGGTGGAAGTTCAAAAATTGACTGATCCACTATTTTTAAATTCATTATTCAGATGTAAAAATATTCAATCACTATTTTACGTTTATCCAACTTAACCATTAATAAATTGATAATATGTACCTTTTTTTGCGATTAATGCTTCATGTGATCCCGCTTCGATAATACGACCATTTTCCATAACGATGACATTATTTGTCTTTCTCGCAATCGATAACCGATGGGCAATAAAAATAATAGTCTTATCGGTTAATGCTATTAAATGTTCAACTAACCGACTTTCAGTAATCGCATCTAAGCCACTTGTTGATTCATCAAAAATTAGCACTTCTGCGGGTGATAATATGGCTCTGGCTATCGTTAATCGTTGTTTTTGACCACCGGATAAAGTATTTCCCTCTTCATCCAGTAACGTTTCAAATTGTAAAGGCATTTTTTCAATATCATACTTAATTTCAGCAATTTCACAGGCTTTAACGATGTCTTCTAGAACGATATTAGCCCGATTTCCAAGCCTTAAATTATCTAGAATAGTTCCTGAAAAAAGATAAGGATTTTGAGGAATATAATTAATAAATTTACGAAGAATTTTCTTATCAATAGTCTTAATATTATGTTGATTTATTGTAATTTCCCCTTCTACAGGCTGAAAAAAATCCACCAATAATTTAACAAGCGTTGATTTTCCTGATCCACTCATACCAACAATTGTTAACTTTTCGCCAGGTTGAATTGCTAAATTGATTTGTTCGAGGACGTTTTCGCCATACCCATAACAATAACTGACATTTTTAATCTCAATTAATCCCATTAGTTGTTCAGACTTCTTAATTAGCCGATTTTCAGTAAACTCTGAATTAACTAAATAAACTTCATTCAGTCGATTGTTGGCTACTTTAGCACTTTGCACCTTAGGTTGTAGATTAATAATATTTTGTAAAGGATTCACAAAATAAGCTAATAAAGCATTATAAGTCATCAGCTGACCAATAGATAGTCGACTATGGATAACCATAATTGCCCCAACCCAAAGAATAATTAAGTCTAAACTAAGTTGAATAAAAAATTTAATAGTTTGCTGTAAAATGTCTATTTTAACGTAGTTAAAATTTTTTTTGAGATAATCAATAAACGCATTATCAATTTTTTGGTATCGTTCATTTTCGCTGCTGAGCGCTTTAATCGTTTCAATCCCATGAAGGTCTTCAATGATTAATGAGTTCAACAACGCATTACTTTGCATTTCTTTTTGATTTAACTTTTCAAATGGCTTAACAAAAATAGTAATTACAGCAATATAAACAGGAATAACCATTAAAGTAATCCAAAATAGGGTACTATTTTGAACCACCAAAATAATTCCCATAATCATAACAATAGTAACATCTAAACAGATTGAAATAATAGAACTTGCAAGTGCATCAATAATCTTATTTGCATCATTAAATCGTGAAATAATTTCACCAATTTTACGTGTCGCGAAAAAAGACATAGGTAATTCAAAGACATGCCTTAAGTAACTTAAAATAATTTCAATCGATAGCCGTTGTCTAAGAATCGCTAATAAAAAGTTTTGGATATATGTAAACATTGATTGAAAGCCGTAAAAAACAAGTAGTCCTAGCGAAACAATCGCTAAGGTGCTTTGCATATTGTTGGGGATATAAGTATCAATTACAGTTTGAAGAAAATAAGAACCCAAAATACTAATAACCATAATTAATAAAGCAGCTATAGAAATATTAATCACTAATTTTTTCTGCTTTAACAAAACAGGAATAAATGACAATAATGAAATCTTTTTAGTTTCTTTAACAGGTTTATACGTTGTCTTTGGCGAAATAAATAGTACAACTCCTGTCCATTCAGATGCAAACTCTTCTTTACTAAGTTTTGTAACCCCAACCGTTGGATTGGGGTCAGCAATTAACAATTTATCGCGTTCTACACTTAATACAACATAATAGTGAAGTAATTCTCCATTTTTTAAAACATGAGCAATAAAAGGAAACGGTACATTTTTCACATCAAATAGACTCATGTCAGCTTGAACTGCTTTAGTTTCAAAGCCTAAGTCTTCAGCAGTTTTCATTAGACCTAGAGCTGAAGTACCCTCTAGATCCGTTTTAGCTTTTTGACGCAAATAAGCTAGCGAATAAGAAGAAGCATAATATTTAAGAATCATCGACAGAGCCGCTACTCCACAATCCATTTCATCAACTTGTGCAACATAAGTATTTTTATAAGATAACATTAACATCCTCTTTAAGTTGTTTTTATATTTTTTTTAAGATTATTACGCTTTTAATAGGCTTTTTATCTTATTTGCCTTTCCTCTAGAAAATTGCCTGAATAAATCAGCTCCAAAATAAATTTCACGTGATTTAAAGTTAATTTCGGTCATATTTTTTAAATTCACTAAACAATTGCGATTGATACGAAATAACATTGGCTGTTTTTCTTCTAAATCGTTTAAGTTACCGTAAAATTCATATCTTCCATTTTTTGTATTTAAAAAAACACGATGTGGTAAATTTGACGGTTCGATAAAATAGATGTCTTGCCTATCAATCGAAAAGGTTTGTGAGCCAATTGAAAAAGTAAATGCTCGTTGTTGACTATCTCTTGTGGCATCAATTCTTTGTCGTGCAAGCGTCAATAATTCAACAACTTCTGCACGATAATCATCTAATGGTTGGTCTTTCAAAATAAACCCTAATGTTTCAACACGACGTTGAACCGTCAAAGGAATCATTTCATCGTGTGTTGTCACAAAAATAATTTTAGCCTGTACATCACTTTCGCGAATTTTCTCAGCTAAATCAATCCCATCTATTGAATTTTCTAAATCAATATCTAAAAAATAAATGCCTTGTTTTGGATTAAATTTTTCTAGATATTCAATTACTTCAGTAGGCCCCTGCGTTTTTAATTGGATTTTAAATAAATCATTATGAAAAAGAATATAATTTTGTACAATTATCTCTAGTTGATTCAATTGTACAATTTGATCCTCACAAAGAACAATTGGATAAGCCAACACTATACCTCCACTATTTTATTAGAATGACTTGAGTAGAAAATAATAAATTTTCCCGTTGATATTGCACAAATATATTGGGATATTTTTGATTAAAGTCTTGAATCGTGTTTAAGCCGAGGCCTAAATGCCCTTCTTTTGTAGATAAGCCTTTATTTTGTAACTTATCTATTGAGATATTTGAATTTTTGTAAGTATTCTTAATTAAAAATTCTATTTGCGAATCGTCCTGATAAACCATTAAATTAATTACCTTATCGGTACTTTCTGTTGCTGCTTCTATCGCATTGTCTAGTAAAATTCCTAATATTCGAACACAATCAAATGTTGGAATAGGTACGTTATCTACCGGGGTCGAACATTCGAAATGACATTGTATCTTTAATTCTCTTGCTTGATGAAATTTTGCAATTAAGAGACTTTTTATAAAACTATTGTGAATATTATAAAACGCTTTATAATCAAACTCATCCTTAGAGAGATACGTGTCTGAATAATGTTCAAGTTCTTCAATTTGTTCGACTATTTTAAAGTCCTGTCCGGAGCTAACTGACTCTCTAAAGCTAAGCAATAAATTCTTGTAATCGTGTCTAAATTTAGCTATCTTTTGTTGCTTTTTTTCTAATTCTTCTGTATATGTTTTTAAATTATCTAATTCTTGTCTTTCTATTTGAGCTTCATATTTTTCTTTTTGCTTATTGAGGATTCGTAAAAACAAAAAAAATACAAACCCAGTTTGGATAATTAAAAAAATTATAATGCCAATGACAAAATGGTCATAAGCCGCATAGTAATGAGCCGCATAAGTTATTAATAACGTGACGAGAAACAAATATATTAACAAAAATACTGATGATTCAGAACTAAATTTTTTTATAAATTGATACATATGCATTTTTTGATAAAAAAAGTAAAAAAGCCCGATTAAGGCTATTTTTATACCGATTTGTATAAAAATTTCAAAAAAACCGACTATGTGATCATTAGAAATTACTGAAACCATTACAGTTGAGCTGACGATATCAACAATATATAGAACTAGCATACACACTATTAAGCTACTTAAAAGGTAATAATCCTTTTCATGTTTTCGCTTTAAAAAAATATAGCCGAATACAATTAGAATAATATCTGAGAAACTACTGTACAATCCTACAAAAAAAGTGATTGGTAAAAAAATAAGCGTAAATAATATCCGGTTCTTTTTTGTTCCCTGCTTATTCAGCATAAAAAATAGCACATAAAATAAAACAATATCTATGAAAAATCTTAATATGTATGCTTTTGTATCTATTGTTAGCAACAGCAACACCTCCTTTTTAAAAAGTATACCAAATTAGAGAGTTATTTCAGAAAATTTTAGCATTTTTTAAATAACGATATAACACATCGTCCAATGTTCTTAGCTGATTCACCAAAATCTGCGGACTTTTTTCCCCCTTTAATCAACTTCAACTCATTTTTTGTTAATTGTTTTTTTTGAATATCTTTTAATTCCATTATTGAGTTCCTTCTTTCTTTTATTGTATTTAGTATGTCATATTTTTATTCTTATTTAAAAATCATTCCTCAATGGTAATTTTAATATATTATAAGGTTCAAGAATCTTTTCACTACCGTTTAAGAAGACTTTATCCATAATCAAATCATTTATGTTAAATTTCATTTGTACCAAAAATAAAGTAGTAACAAAGGAGAGATTTAGGTATGAAGAATGTAAAAGAATTAAGTATTATTGAACTAAAAGAAATTAAGGGAGGAAAATATTATGGTAACGGTGTCAGCTGTACAAAACATTCTTGTAGCGTAAACTGGGGACAAGCCGGAACTTGCGGTATTACTCACTTGGCTAATGGTGGCCATGGAAAATGTTAATACAAAAAAGGCAAGCAGAAATGTTTGCTTTTTTTTCTAAGTAATTTATAAAATTGGAGGTAATTTATTTATGTCAACTGATTCTAAGAATGAACAAAAAGTAGCAAAAAAATATATTTATGACTTAATTTCTACTTTAAAATTACGCCAAAATCAATCACCAGAACTTCTAGATATCATTGATGTCTTGTCACAAGTTTATAAAAAATTAGATTCGGCCAAAAATCCACCCGCACTAATTAATAGACTTGTTAACTATATACGCAGTATCAGCATTAAAGGTAAAATTCATTTCCCATCAAATGAAGAAAGTTTAATCATAGAATTAGGTGTTATTGGTCAAAAAGCTGGCTTAAATGGTTTATATATGGCTGATTTTTCTGATAAATCACAGTTTTATAGTTATCTCGAAAAAATGCCTAATCGAAATTAAATTTATCAACCATCTAGCAATTATATAAATAAATCAAAGAAGAGATGCTTTCATGAAAAAATATTTAGCTTTTTTACTTGGCGTAGCTAGCCTACTAACTTTGTTTACAGTATACACATCCGTAAATGCTCAAATAATTCCACGGAAAACAGTTTCTACTCAAATATCTCCAATAAATGACGGGGTAACTGAAGAACAATATGAAAAAAATATTACTGGAGTTACACCAATTTCTTTAAACCAATATCTTCAAAAAGTTTCAAATGGAGATAAATTTATATCTTATATTGGTTTCAAATCTTGTCCACACTGCCGACGATTGTCACCCATTCTTAAAGAATTCATCCAAAAAGCTAATCAACCAATATACTATCTTGACTATGGACAAACTGGAACATTTACAACTGCAACAAAAACTATGATAAATAATTTTTATAATAGTTTTAATCAACCTTTTGAATTTGCTGGTACGCCTACTGTCGCTCTTTACAACAAAGGTAAACTAATTTCGATGACAGTTGGCGATGACACTACATTAAATGATTTAACCTTGTTACTAAATGATTCTAATTCAAATAATTAAACTTAATCTATCTATGCTTAAAATTATAATTAGTCTATTTTTAAAAGAATACCTTTATCTTTTAAGTTGAAAATCCATGAATATAAATATTAGACCAAACTTTAATATCGAAGCTATTTTCAGGTAATCAACTAAAGCATGTTTTCGATGTTCTATCGGATTCATGCTTTTTAATTTGGGCTATAAAAATACCTTGTCATGATTAGACTTTATTGTCCAATCATGACAAGGCACTGGTAGTACTTACTAATAACTTTACTTCTTAAACGTTTTTGATAAATAATTGCCTTCACTAACATGAATCGTTTTATCTGTATGATTAATTTTATCAACTTTCAATAATGAACTGTAATCATCAACGATTCGATCACCATTAAAGGAACCTTCAGCGAAGACAGAAATGCCGACTAAGTTAGCTTCGAATTCTTCAATCAAACTCTTCATTCCGTTAACCGTGCCGCCACCCTTCATGAAATCATCAACGATTAACACATTAGCACCACGTTTTAAGCTACGTTTTGAGAGTTCCATTTTTTCGATTCGTTCACTTGACCCAGACACATAGTTCACACTAACAGTTGAGCCTTCAGTGATTTTTGAATCACGACGCACAATGACAAATGGGACATTCAAGAATGTTGAAACACTTTGTGCAATCGGTACCCCTTTAGTTGCAACCGTCATAACAGCATCAATTTTTTGGTCTAAATACTCCGTTGCGATTAAACGACCCACTTGACGTAAGACATCAGGACGACCAAGTAAATCAGATAAATAGACATAGCCACCTGGTAATAAGCGGTCTTTTTCTGACAATGCTTCCGTCATTGATTCGATAAATTCACGTGCTTCTGCTTCATCAATAGATGGAATAAAACGGGCACCACCAGCAGCACCAGGAATTGTTTCCAAAATTCCTGTTCCTCGTTCTTTAACAGTACGTTTTACAATTGCGAGATCTTCACTAATTGATGATTTAGCTGATTCATAACGTTTTGAGAAATATGTCAAAGAAACCAACGTATGTGGTCTTTCTAGTAAATAACGGGTCATATCAATTAATCGATCGCTTCTTCTTGTTTTCATTTATATCAGGCCTTTCTTTTTTAAACATCTCTAGTATTCGAGCGTGTTTTCAATTATAACCTGTTTTACCGAAGATTAACAGTAAAAAGCCAAAAAAAGTTTATCAAAGTTCGTCTTTTAATGATTTTTTAATAAAAAAACAAGCTATTTTTTAAACTAGCTTGTTGATTGTTAATATTCGGTTTTATTTTTGTTTATCAACTCGTAATTTAACCGAGATTAATTTAACAAAACTACAAATAATAAAAATGGCAATAAACAATAGCGTAATTGTTGCTCCAGGCGGTGTATTGAATTGGTATGAGGACATCAAGCCGCCCACCATCCCAATAATACCGACGATCACACCAATTAAAATAACTAGGTTAAAACTACGACCCAAACGCATCGCAATTGCGGCTGGTAAAATCATGATTGCGGAAACCAGTAATGCCCCCGCAATTGGCATCATAATCGCAATTGTGACCCCTGTAACCGCGTTAAAAATGATTGACATCAATCTAACGGGTAACCCTTCAGCAAAAGCTGTTTCTTCATCAAATGTTAGCACGTACATTGGTTTTTTGAATAGTAAGAAAAGAACTAAAATTAAAACCGTTAAAACAGCTAAAATAATGACTTGTGCCGAACTAATTGTGACAATGGACCCGAATAAATATTGTTGCACGCTCATTGAACTTGCACCTTGATTTAAGCTCATCAAAACTAACGCAATTGATAATCCAGCGGACATCATAATGGCGATTGAAACTTCTGAATAGGTCCGATATAGGTTACTCAAAAATTCAATTAAGACCGACGCAATCAGTACAACAACTAAGGTCGTCACTGTCGGATTAATATTAACAAACAATCCCAATGCAACCCCAGCCAATGAAACATGTGACAGCGTATCTGCTAAAAGCGACTGTCTTCTTAAAACTAAGAATAAACCGAGTAACGGCGTGATAACTGCCATCAATAATGAAGCAATTAAAGCTCGCTGCATGAATCCATAGAGAAACATCTCCATTGTGAGTCCTCCTTTCTAACCAACTTAATGTGGCGATCAATATAGTCTGAAACATCTTCATGATCATGCGTAATCATCAAAATACCTTTATGATGCGTATGTGCTTCGTGTTGTAATAATTCATAGAAATCATGACGAGATTGTTCATCCATCCCTGTCGTCGGCTCATCTAAAATGAATAAATCAGGATCTGCCGCAAAGATACGAGCTAAACAAACACGTTGTTTTTGACCACCAGATAATTCACCAATTTTATGGTTTCTGAAGTTCCACATATTGACCGTTTCAAGTGCTTTTTTGATATGCTTACGATCATTTTTAGTTAGCCGTTTTAACCAGCGATTCTGTTGATAACGACCCGATGAGACCAATTCATAGACGGTTGATGGAAAGCCCGCATTAAAAGATGATATTTCCTGTGGAATATAACCAACGCGCATTTTTTTATCTTCTAAATTAGTTTTAGAAATTTCAGCAGTTCCTTTTGCAGGATGTAATAACCCAAGGACATTTCTGATTAAGGTTGATTTTGCTGCACCATTTTCACCAGTTAAAATAACAAATTCACCTGAATCAATGTGGAAGTTGATATCTTGTAACACGGGTTCTTCATCATAATAGAAAGTAAGGTCTTTGACTTCAATATATTTCATCTGTTCTCCTTATTTAACAACCGTTTTTAACGATTTTAAATTGTCTTGCATGACTGAAAGGTAAGTTTCTCCACTTGCAATTTGAGCTTTTGATAGCCCCTCAATTGGATTTAACCCTTTGACCTTAATATCAGTCTCTTTCGCCAACATATTCGCAATTTTACTTGAGTCATTGGCTTCAGTAAAGATTGTATCAACCTTATACTTTTTAATATACGTTTGTAATTCCGCTAAACGACTTGGGCTAGGTTCTTCATCAGACGAAATCCCGGCAATTGCGACCTGCGTCAGCCCATATTGTTTTGCTAAATAAGCAAATGCCGCATGTTGGGTAACAAACGTTTTATTCTTAGCCTTTTTTAAAGTTGTTTCATATTCATGATTCAACACTGTTAATTTTTTCAAATAACTATTTGTTCGTTTTGTATAGTAGCTTTTATGCTTAGGGTCTTGTTCAATCAACTCTTTTGAAATATTTCTAACCATTTCTTTGGCGTTCACAGGATCCAGCCAAATATGGGGATCATAGTTACTAGTTGATTCAAATGAGCTAGCCTCTTCTTTATTAGCTAATTCAGCATCTTCACTTTTTAGTTCGGTATTCTCATCAATCATCTTAATTGAATGACTGGCATTTAAAACGTTAGTCTGTTTTTCATCAATACTTGATTTCAAACTCTTGACCCACGTTTCCATGTTATTACTGCTATAGATAAAAACATCTGACTTTGAAATTTTGCCGATATCCTTCGCGCTAGGTTCATAATCATGTGGCTCTGTGCCAGCAGGCATCAACATTGTAACGTCTGCTTTATCACCAGCAACTGCTTTAGTAAATTCATATATGGGGTAAAATGTCGTAATAACCTGTAGCTTACTAGACTCTTTTTTAGTTGCTGTTTGCCCACACCCGGCCAATACAACGACTAATAGCATGAGCAATAAGCCCGCTAAAACCGATTTTTTATTCATGATTTCTCCCTCATTTTTCAAATCGTAATCTAAATAGTAATCAATACCATTACCAACAAGCATTAGAATATCATTTTAGACGAGGTTACGTCAACTTTTAATCTGCCTTAACTATCGGTTAACTAAGGTTTGACAGGTTAAGTTCGTTCGTTAAATTTTTGTGAATACTGAAACAATAGAATAGTAACCGTTTACAACGTCTGTTAATTAACAAAACAAAAAAGGGTACCACTTTATCAGCGATACCCTTTTAAAAACTAATTATTTTTTAATTTCAACGTATGCTACGTCAAACATTTTAGCAAGATCAACAACTTGTTGTTCCTTCACGTTCATTGAAATAACAGTATGATGACCACCACCATTTTCAATCCATGAGTGAACGCCTTCTTTAAAGGTTGGTTCTGGAATCCATAGTTGACGAGCTACTGGCAAGTTAGGTGCTTCAACTTCTGGTTTTTGACCTTCAACAGCATTAATTAATAGCTTGTATTCAGTACCAAAATCAGACATTGAAACAACAACACCTTTACCATTTGAACCATCAAAGATCAAACGAGCTGGATCTTCGCGGTCACCAATATCTAATGGATGTACTTCCACACGTGGTTTTGTTGAAGCTAATGTAGGATCAACTTCTAACATATGTGAACCAAGAGTAACTTCATGGCCTGCACGTAAATCATATGTGTAATCTTCCATAAATCCAGTTACTTTATTATGTGAAAGAACTTTCATCAAACGATCAATTGCAGCCGTCTTCCAGTCACCTTCACCAGCAAAACCATAACCTTCAGCGTTCAAACGTTGAACAGCCATACCTGGTAATTGTTTCATACCCCAAAGATCTTCGAAGTTAGATGTGAATGCTGTGTAGCCGCCACGTTCTAAGAAACGACGTAAGGCAATTTCAATTTTAATTTGTTCTTTAACATGTTCTTCGTAGAAAGCAGGATCATTGTCGCCAACAACCATATCGTACATGCCTTCACATTCTTTGTATGTTGCGTTAATCTCAGCGTCTGTTACTTCTTTCATTTCGGCAACTAAATCACCAATACCAAAGTAATCAACAGTCCAGCCAAATTTGATTTGTGCTTCAACTTTATCACCATCTGTAACGGCAACATTACGCATGTTATCACCAAAACGAGCAACTTTAATGTTAAAGCTTTCGCCATAAGCAACAGCAACGTCCATCCAGTCAGCAATTTGTGATTGAACTTCTGCATCTTTCCAGTATCCAACAACCACTTTATTGTGTTTTTGAAGACGTGCATTGATAAAGCCGTATTCACGGTCTCCATGAGCACTTTGGTTTGTATTCATGTAATTCATATCAATTGTTGACCAAGGAATATTTTCACCAAATTGTGTTGCTAAATGTAGTAATGGTTTTTGTAATAATTTTGTTCCGCGAATCCAGTTTTTAGCTGGAGAGAACGTATGCATCCAAGTAATCACACCAGCAACTTTATCTTCAAAGTTAGCTTCTTTCATAATTTGAGTAATGACTTCAGCAGTTGTAGCGACTTCTTTAAAAACAATTTTGTATGGAAGTGATCCATTAGCATTTAAGTTCTCGATAATTTTTTCTGCATCACTTTGGACAACATCTAAAACATCTTGACCGTATAAACCTTGACTACCAACAACGAACCAGAATTCTTTTTCGCTAACTTTTAACATAATATAATTTCTCCTAATAGTTTTCTATTTTAAAGACCACGTTCTAGTGTTTAATTTGACCGTAATAAGCATTTTTACCATGTTTTCTTAAGAAATGTTTATCCAATAAGTATTGAGGCATGTCAATTGCATGTGGATTTAATTGCAATGTATGATAAGTCATTTTTGCAACTTCTTCCAAAACAACTGCATTATGAACAGCGTCTAAAGCTGATGATCCCCATGTAAATGGGCCATGATCATTAACTAAGACAGCTGGAATTTGGTCAGGATCAAGATGACGTTTTTTAAATGTTTCAACAATCACATCACCCGTTTGTTTTTCATATTCTGTAACAACTTCAGCTTCGTTCATAATACGACTTGCTGGAACTGAGCCGTAGAATGTATCAGCATGCGTTGTGCCAGCAGCTGGAATATCCAACCCTGCTTGTGCAAATGAAACAGCCCAAGGTGAATGTGTATGAACAACACCTTTAATATTAGGGAAATTGTTGTATAGAATACGATGTGTTTCCGTATCGCTTGAAGGATTCATATCTCCTTCAATTTTTTTACCTTCTAAATCAACAACGACCATGTCTTCTGGTTTTAAATCATCATAATCAACACCAGACGGTTTAATAACGAATAACCCTTTTTCACGATCAATTCCACTCACGTTACCCCATGTAAAGGTAATTAAGTTGTACTTAGGTAACAGCATGTTAGCATCGTACACTTCTTGTTTTAACTTTTCTAACATAATACTAGTTCCTCTTTTCTTCCTTAATTGTTTTTATTGCTTCTGACTCAACTGACAAGCCAGCTTCATACCTAGATATAAATTTGTTGTAGCCTTCAACACCTTTGGGTTCTGGGCTTAATGTCATGCTTTCTGGATCTACGAAAACTTCTTGATCTAAAAAGTCTTCTAAGCTTTGACCATTATTATTTCTCTTAGCAAAAATTGCTAAGACTGCCATTCCCCAAGGGCCACCTTCACCGGCTGTACTCATAACAGTAATTGGAATGTTCAGCGTATTGGCTAGTACTTGTTGACCAATAACAGCTGTTTTCAAAATACCACCTTGAGCAATCATAACGTCGGTTTGGATATGTTCTTCTTGGCTTAAAATATCCATTCCAATTTTTAGTGGCGCAAATGCCGCATATAATTGTGTTTGAATAAAGTTAGGTAACGTAAAGTTACTATTAGGTGTTCTTACAAACAATGGACGACCTTCAGACATGTGCGTGATGTTTTCACCTGATAAATAACTGTAATTAATCAAGCCACCCGCATCAGCATCAGCATGAGTTGATTCCAAGAATAAGCGTTCATACAACTGATCAGGCGTTAACTGAACACCTAACTTCGCTGCAAATTCGCCAAAGATAGAAGCCCAAGCGTTAATATCTGACGAGCTATTATTCACATGAACCATCGCAACTGGTGCACCACTTGGTGTTGTCACAATATCGATGTCCTTGTAAACTTTTTTCATTGGTTGATCTAAAACAGTCATAGAAAAGGCAGATGTCCCTACTGAAATATTACCTGTTCTTTTACGAACACTGTTTGTCCCAACCATTCCTGTACCAGCGTCTCCTTCAGGTGGTGCCATCAAGCTACCACTTTCAAGTTTACCGCTAGCATCAAGTAATTTAGCCCCTTCGTCTGTTAATGATCCGGCATTCTCGCCAGCTCTTAAAACAGTTGGTAAGATGTCTTTAACATTCCAATCATACCCAGCAACTTTTTTAATTTCACTGAATTTATTTAGCATATCAGCATCATAAGTCCCTGTTTTTTCATCAATTGGGAAAATACCTGAGGCATCCCCAATTCCAATGACTTTTTTACCAGATAACTTGTAATGAACATAACTTGATAACGTTTCTAAATGAGAAATATCATTTACGTGTGCTTCATCATTTAAAATAGCTTGATATAAATGCGCAATACTCCAGCGTTGAGGAATATTAAAATTCAACAATTCTGTTAGTTCATCAGCTGATTGTTCTGTATTATTATTGCGCCATGTTCTGAATGGCACTAATAAATCATCCTTTTCTGAAAAAACAAGGTATCCATGCATCATGGCACTAACGCCAATTGAATCAATTTTTGTTAATGGTTCATGATATTTACTTTGAACATTTGCTGCCATTTGTCTGTAACTTGTTTGAATACCAAGCCAAACTTGTTCAAGCGAATAAGTCCAAAGACCATCCTCCAATTGGTTTTCCCAGTTAAAACTCCCTGTCGCAATTGTCTTGAAGTCATCCGTCACTAAAACCGCTTTTATCCGTGTTGATCCTAATTCAATTCCAAGTGATACTTGACCTTTTTTAATTGCTTGAATTGTTTTTACTAAATCCATGTCAATTACTCTCCTAACTTATATGTTACTTATATTTTATATGTCTTTTTTCTTTAATGAATACCTTGTAATTCGGTATTTTAATAGCGTACTAATGTAGGTTAGATTCGTTTAAGAAAAAACATTTCTTAAACCGCTTACATTATCAACAAAACTATTTTCTCATATTCATCCGAATAAATCAACTTTTTATTTATTCATTCGGATGAATAAATAAAATATAAAAAATAAGTCACCTAATTATCAGGCAACTTATTGATTTCGTTTTTGAACACTTTCTCGGCTAATCAGCTTAGCGTCGTAGACAACCGACTCAACTTTTGTATTTTTATTTTTAATCATTTTCAGCAGCATCGTAGCCACTTGACGGCCCATCTTTTCTTTTGGGTGCCTAATTGTTGTCAATTTTGGTGACATGTATTTTGATAATTGATAATCATCAAATCCAATAATAGAAACATCCTCTGGAATTTTCATATTCATTGATTTCACAATATCCATCAATTTAATAGCCAACTGATCATTGTAACAAATAATTGCCGTTGGCCTATCGGAACGGTGTAGTATTTTTTCGATTTTTTGATAAATATTTTGTAAAGGGTCTGTCGATTGATACATCAATATCTCACTTTGATATGAGATTGCAGCATGCCCCATGTAAGCCTGAACAAATCCGTTCATTCGTAATAATCCTTGTTTATCATCGACTTTAAAAACGCCTAGTATCTTTTCATGCCCATTCTCTATTAAATATTCAGTTCCCATTTGACTACCCTTAAAATCATTTAATTCCAGATACGGAATATCAATATCATCATAATGTGCATTAATAAATAAGGTTGGTATTTTAAGTTCTAATATTTTTTCATATAAATCTTTATTTTTATTAATAAGCGCACTCTGAGTTGGCTCAATAATCAACCCCGACAAGTCCATTTCTAACATTTTCAAGAGACTTGTTCTCTCTTTATCCGGAGTATCTAAAGTGTTACTCAAAATAATTGTGTACCCCTCTTCAGAAATAACACGATCAATGCCTGTGATAATACTTGGAAAAATATAGTCTGCAATATGGGTTGTCACAACCCCAATCATTTTATTATTTTGTGTCGCTTTTTTCCCCGTATGCCAATCATTAACAAAGATACCGCCACCTTGAATTCGATAGACGTATCCCGCATTTTCTAAGTCTCCAATTGCTTTTCTCACTGTATATCGACTAACTGAATACACAGACATCAATTCTGATTCCGTCATCAGTTTATCATTAATATCATATTCACCCGCTATGATTTTATCTTTAATTTCACGATAAACATGCTCGTACTTGTTTTCCATATCTTCCACCACCTGTTTATCATTATTTTACCATATCAATTAGCGCAACACCGACAATATACTAACTCTTTTTCATGATTTAATAAAAATTAAGTCTTAAAAACATTTATTTATACGAATAAATAAAGTTGTTGACATTCGTCCGTATAAGTTTTATATTTTATTTGTGAAAACGTTTACAAATAAATATCAGGAGGAGATATTATTATGCATTTAAAAGTTTCTAACACATCTACAGGGATTATATTAAACAAAAATGTTCAAGGCCAGTTTTCCGAACATTTAGGCCGAGGGATTTACGAAGGATTATGGGTTGGAAAAGATAGTTCCATTCCTAACAGAAATGGTATTAGAAAAGATGTTGTTGATGCATTAAAAAATATTCAAGTTCCCATTTTACGTTGGCCAGGTGGATTATTCGCTGACGAATATGATTGGAAAGACGGTGTTGGGGATTCTAAAAAACGTCGATTAATTGTTAATAACTGGTGGGGTGGTACTACTGAAGATAATTCATTTGGAACGCATGAATTTATGGAATTATGCGAACAAATTGGTTGTGATCCATATATTAATGCTAACGTTGGCTCTGGTACGATTAAAAATATGGCCGATTGGATTGAATATATGACAGCAAATGAGGGCTCATCATTCTCAAACTTAAGAGCTAAAAATGGTCACCCAGAACCTTGGTCATTGAAATATCTGGGTATTGGTAATGAAAATTGGGGTTGTGGTGGTAATATGCGTCCTGAATATTACTCTGATTTATACAAACAATTTCAAACGTTTGTTCGAGACAATCAAAAAGAACCATTTAAGAAAGTTGCATGTGGACCCAATGTAGATGATTTCCATTGGACAGATGTTGTTATGAAAGAATCAGCTCCATTTATGGATGCTCTAAGTCTTCACTTTTATGCTACAACAGGTATTGTTTGGGAAGATAAGGGTGATGCTGTTAATTTCGAAGAAAAAGAATGGAATTCATTATTATACAATGCACGACGGATGGATTATCTTATTACACAACATTCAAGAATCATGGATAGATATGATCCAAATAAACGTGTTGAATTGGTTGTTGATGAATGGGGAAATTGGTTTGAAGCAGAAGAAGGATCCGTTCCTGGACATCTCTATCAACAAAATACCATGTTAGATGCTATTGTTGTTGCATTAACAATGAATATTTTTTATAAACATGCAGATAGAGTAAAAATGGCAAATATCGCTCAAATGGTTAATGTTTTACAAGCAATGGTTTTGACAAAAAATGATCAAATGATTCTCACACCTACTTACTATGCATTCGATTTATACAAGCACCATCAAGATGCTGAATTAATCGAATCATACCATGATCTTGGTGATGATATTACTTACACTATCTCACAAAAGGATAATGAATATATTATCTCTGCTACTAACATGAGTGCTGGCGAAGATCATGAAGTAGATATAGAGTTGGCAGGCGTACTAGGTGACATTAGTTTCTCAAATTGGTTACATTCTAATAAAATGAATGCTCATAATACATTTGATAATCCAGATTCAATCCAATTATCAGAATATAAAGATTATTCTTTAAAAAATAATACATTATCTATTCCCTTACCAAAAATGTCTATTGTGACTATTAAAGTTCCTTTTAAATAAGCTAATAAATTAAGGAGAATATTAATTATGAATACAGTAAAAAAAGAATCAAAACATTTTTGGGGATTTGCGGGAGCTCATTTTTCATTTTTCTTAATATGGGCATTAAATGGTAATTTAACTATGTGGTTAGGGCAAGTTGCCCATCTGAATGGTGTTGAAATAGGATTAGTATTTACTTGGATGTCAGCTATTTCATTAGCATTTCAACCAGTATTTGGAATAATTTCCGATAAATTACAATTCAAAAAGACACTATTAATAGCTATTTCTTCTGTTGGTATATTTATTGGTCCATTTATACAATGGCTATTTTTACCACTATTACATCAATCAGTTTTATTGGGAACTATAATCGCTGCAACGCTTTTTGCTTTTGTTTTATCTGCAGGTGTAGCTGTTATTGAACAATATATCGAACGTGCATCAATTGCTAATCATTTTGAATATGGTCACTCTCGTCTAGGAGGCTCTCTAGCTGGAGTTGTTGCAGCACTTGTTGGATCAAGAATGTTTGTTTGGAATCCATATTCAGTTTTCTGGGCAGAATCTGTAATTGCGCTTATTTTAACGCTGTTATATATTTTTTCAACTAAAGTTAATATAGATACCGACAATTCAGATGCTGCTACCACACCAAAAGACAAAATTAGTAAGGCAGATGTTTTTGCTATTTTGAAATCTGTAAATTTCTGGATGCTCTCAATTTTCTTTGTTGGGGCTGCTGCAATTTATGATGTATTTAATCAACAATTCATTTTTTATTTTGAAACATTTTTCAAATCAAATGCCGATGCAATCGTTATGTTAGCAAATATGAGTTCTATTGCTACCGGAATTGAACTAGTTTTAATGATCCCAATGCCTTTCATTATTAAAAAAATAGGTCCAAAAAACGGATTAATTTTATTTGCTGCAATTACTATCATCCGAATTTTCGGATCATCAATGGCAACAAATTGGTATGAATTAGCTGGATTAATCTTGCTATCTGGATTAGAAATGCCTTTACTTTTGATTAGTGTCATGGAATATATCAATGAAGCATTTGACGGTAAAGTTTATGCAACAGTTTATGCTTTAGCATTTAACTTTGCTAAACAAGCATCTTTAGCTATTTTTTCTATGATAGCTGGAAGTTCATACGATACTATTGGATTCAAGCACACTTATATTTGGTTCGCAGCTTTAGTGCTGATTATAACTATACTTACTTTCTTTATATTAGAAAATACTAGAAAACCAGGATATGAAATTAAAAAACTTTAAATTCTAAAGGAGAAAATACAATGACTTATAGTACCCCATTAATATTGCAAAGAGCCGATCCATATATATATAAACATACAGATGGCTATTACTATTTTAGTGCCTCTGTACCAGCTTATGATTTAATTGAATTACGTCGTTCTAAAACAATTGAAGGTTTACAAAATGCAATGCCACGAACAGTATGGCGAAAACACCCTACTGGATCTGGAAAACAAAGTGAACTTATTTGGGCGCCCGAAATTCACTTTATAAATAATAAATGGTACATCTACTATGCAGCCTCTCATACTACGGAATTCGATAAAAACGGTATGTTTCAACACAGAATGTTTTGTATTGAATGTGACGCATCGGACCCCATGATTTCTGAAGATGACTGGACCGAAAAAGGTCAAATTGAAACACCTCTGGACTCTTTTTCCTTAGACGCCACAGTTTTTGAACTTCAAAATAAATTATATTATGTTTGGGCTCAAAAAGATTTTGATATTAAGGGAAATTCTAATTTGTATATTGCTGAAATGTTAAATCCCTGGACTATTAAAGGTACGCCAATTATGCTATCAAAACCAGAATATGACTGGGAAACACGTGTATTTTCAGTTAATGAAGGACCAGCAGTATTGCACAAAAATGGTAAATTATTTATGACTTACTCTGGAAGTGCTACAGATGAAAACTACTGTATGGGTCTGCTCGTTGCGAATGATTCTGACGATATTTTGAATGCAGATTCTTGGGTTAAGCAAAAAGAACCAGTATTTGAATCAGACATTGCTAATGGTTTATTTGGACCAGGTCATAATTCATTTACCATTTCAGAAGATAATAAACATGATTTAATGGTCTATCACATTAGAAACTATACTGATATTAAAGGTGATCCGTTATATGATCCAAATAGACATACAATGGTTCAAAAAATAAGTTTTGATAATCGAGGGTATCCTGTATTTGGAAAACCCACTAAATTTGTTCAAAATTAAATACTCTAAAAAATACGTTGTTGATGATAGAATCTTCTATCCATCAATAACGTATTTTTGTTATGAAACATATTCTATAATTAGTCAAACAGAACTTAAGAGGTTAAAAATAACCATTTAACAATAATTAAACCTTTAAATCTCAATAAATATACTCTTTTTTATGTATCTTTCAATATCTATTCATCATTAACCTACCATGATGATTTAGTATCATCCTAACGTTTTCACAATCTAAAAAAATTAATCTTTGCGAAATACTACCTGCTCATTAATTTATGCGAACAAATAAATATATTGACATTTATCCGTATAAGTTTTATTCTTTTATTAAGAAAACGTTTCCAAAAAATTAGGAGGTCTCTATCATGACGATGGAAGCATTTACAAATCCACTTATTATTCAAAGAGCCGATCCATTCATTTACAAACATACGGATGGTTACTACTACTTTACTGCATCAGTACCAGCTTACAATTTAATTGAAATTCGCCGTGCAAAAACAATTGCCGGTTTGGCCCATGCTGCTCCAAGAACAATTTGGTTTAAACATGATGAAGGCGAAATGAGTAAATTAATTTGGGCACCGGAAATCCATTTCATTAACAATAAATGGTATATCTACTTTGCAGCTGCAGCTACAGAAGATATCGTTGATAACCTATTCACGCACAGAATGTACTGTATTGAATGTGATGCAGAAAGCCCAATGAACGATGAAGATTGGGTAGAAAAAGGTCAAGTCGTCACTGACAAAGATACTTTCTGCTTAGATGCAACAACATTCGAACATAACGGAAAATTATATTATATTTGGGCTCAAAAAGATAATGCTATTCGAGGTAATTCAAACCTCTATATTTCCGAAATGGAAAATCCTTGGACTTTAAAAACAAAGCCATTAATGTTAACAAAACCTGAATACGATTGGGAAACAGTTGGTTTTTGGGTCAATGAAGGTCCTGCTGTCATTGAACGAAATGGTAAAATCTTCATTACTTATTCTGCAAGTGCAACAGATGAAAACTATGCAATGGGTATGATTTCATGCGACTCAGACGCTGATGTCCTTGATATGGCTAATTGGGAAAAATCAAAAGACCCTATTTTCCAAAGTGACTTATCAACTAATCAATTTGGTCCTGGACATAATTCATTTACAGTTTCAGAAGATGGCAAAACAGATATCCTGGTTTACCATTGTCGCGATTATACAGAAATTAAAGGCGACCCACTTTACGATCCAAATCGTCATACCAAAGTTCAAGAATTTTCTTGGACTAAAGATGGTAAACCTTTCTTTGGAAAACCAGTCCCATACAACTACTTATAGACGGAGGATTATAATATGAATAATACATCAACATCACCAAAAGAAAATAAACATTTCTGGACCTTTGGAGGAGGATTCTTCTTCTACTTCTTCGTTTGGGCCATCGTCCTTACCTTCTTACCTATTTGGTTAGAAGAACAAGCTGGTTTAAACACTAGTGAATCAGGTTTCGTTTTCTCAGCAATGGCATTCGTTGCATTAATTTACCAACCATTTTTCGGTATCTTATCCGATAAATTAGTCTTTAAAAAGAATCTATTTGGCACTATCGTTGTTGCTGCAATGTTCATGGGACCTTTCTTCCAATGGGTCTTCATTCCCTTATTAGACATTAATGTTATTTTCGGTGCAATTGTAGCCAGTTTTTATTTGAGTTTTGTCTTTTACGCTGGAGTCGGTGTTATTGAATCTTATATTGAACGCGCAAGTCGTGCTAACGGATTTGAATATGGACGAGCTCGTTTATTCGGCTCAATTGCCGGTGCTACAGCTTCATTAGTGGGTGGTATCATCTTCGTTATGAACCCTTACAGTATTTTTTGGTTAGGAACAGTTTCAGCTATCATTTTATTTATTTTAATGTTTACTTTCAAAATTAACACAAATCATTTAGACCGTGTTGTCGGAGAAAATTCAGTTCCATTAACAAAAGAAACCATTTTAAATATCTTCAAAATTAAAAACTTTTGGATGTTATCACTTTTCATTATTGGTTCTGCATGTATGTATGATGTTTTCGATCAACAATTCCCTAACTATTACAAAACGTTTTTCGATTCAGCTTCATACGGCACAACAATGTTCAGTCGGTTAGTATCCTTACAAACTGGTCTTGAAGCTATCGTTATGATTTTCATGCCAGCATTAATCAACAAGATTGGCGCAAAAAAAGGCTTACTTTTATTTGGTCTTTTGACATTCGTTAGAATTTCAGGGAGTGCAATTGCACCAAATGCCCTTATTTTATCTTTAGTTAGATTGATTGCAGCATTTGAAATGCCATTATTACTTGTATCAATTATGAAATATATCACTGGCGCATTCGATATGCGTCTATCAGCAACGATTTACTTACTCGCATTTAATTTTGCTAAACAGTTATCAATCATGATTTTTTCTACTGTTGCTGGTACAATGTATACATCACTAGGCTACAAAGATTCTTACTTTATTATTGCCGCAATTGTCTTAACAATCACATTATTCTCAGTATTCTCACTGAAGAATGATCATATCTCAGTTCAACGAGAAGCAGCTGCCTATAAAAAACAAAAGGAGTAAACTAATGAAATCTGATAAATTAAAAATTGATCCAGAGGAATTTGCTAAATTAGTTATGCAATCAGAATCATGCTTGCGTGATACACCAGAAGCGACTGCAAAAGCAAATTTAACCTTATTCTTAACTGCAAAAGTCTTAGCAGAACGTTTCAACGATATTGAAGAAGAAGCCTTCAAACCTGACGTTTTAGCAGATTACGATATGACAATTGCACGACTACAAACAATGGCACTTTCATCATTCAGTAGCCATAAATAAAAATAATGGATTAACTACGAGATATCTCATAGTTAATCCATTATTTTTTTATTACCATATTAAGGTAATTTATTCCCAGCAGCACGATAAATCTCATACCATTCTTGATGTGTTAATTCAATTTCTGAAGCATCAGCAATTTCAACGATTCGACTTGCATTCATTGTCCCCGCAATCACCTGCATTTTAGCTGGGTGACGTAAGATAAATGCCGTCGCAATTCCAGTATTAGTTGTCCCTTTTTCTTTAGCCAAACGGTTTAAGACTTCATTCAATTCGGCAAACTTAGGATTGTCCAAGAATGTCCCCTCAAAAAAACCGTATTGGAATGGCGACCATGCTTGAATCGTCATTTTTTTGAGACGTGAGTACTCTAAAATACCACCATCACGGTTAATTCCAGCATCATTAACCATATTCACATTGGTTCCCAAATCAATCATCCCAGTATGCATAACGCCAAATTGAAGTTGGTTTACCAACAATTTCATATCTAAAGCTTGTTGTAATAATTCAACTTGTCCTGGATAAAAATTACTAACCCCAAAGTGGCGAACCTTACCAGAGACTTGTAATTTTTCAAATACGCGCGCAATTTCTTCAGGTTCCATCAATGTATCAGGTCTATGTAACAATAAACTATCAATGTATTCTGTATTTAAGCGTTTTAAAATGCCATCTACACTTTTTTCAATATGTTCAGCTGTAAAATTATATTCCACACCTGGCACAATTCCACATTTTGATTGAAAAATAACCTCTTCACGAGAAAGCCCAGTTTCAGCAAATCCTGCTGAAAAAACTTCTTCAGCTTTCCCTGCACCATAAATATCGGCGTGATCAAAGAAATTAATTCCATGGTCAACTGATGTTTGAATCATTTCTGCCGCTTGTCTGATCGATAATTCTGGCATGCGCATACAGCCTAATCCGACAGATGAAACTTGAAGATCACTACCACCCAAATTAATCATTTTCATTTTATTGCCCCTTTTCAAATGTTGCTTCAATTTTATCAGTTACACTTATAAAGCGCTATCAATAACCATTGTAAAATATATTACGTCTACAGTATATTTTACATAAAGCAAAACACAATACTAATTATTAAATATAATGATTAGTATTGTGTTTTTAATATTATATTATATTATTATTTTAACTTTATTCAACGTTGTCGTCACAATTAAACTGAGGACCAATATTCCTAAAAGCATCGTAAATGTTTGTCCGTATGCTAATACTACATGATTTTTTATTGTATCCGCCGTCGCTATTTTAGTCTCACTAACTAAATTTTGACTCAATACATTAGTTAACCAAACAACTGCTAGGGAATTAATAATTTGCATTGCTGAATTAATTAAAGGTGTTAGTCTCGAAACAACAGCCTTTGGTGCAGAACTAAGATTATAAGTACTAATCTGCATCATTGTCATTCCCTGTCCTAACCCTAATATAACAATCGTGATTAACAATGTTGTTGTATTCGTTTGTAATGTTAGTTGTGCTAAACGAATAATCCCGACAAACATTAAACTAATACCAGGTAAAGCGGCAGCCCTAACTCCCCAACGATCAAATAATTGCCCACCTATAAACATCCCTACAAAAGAAGCCAACGCCTGTGGTGCAATCATTTCACCGGCATGTAAAGGAGAAAATCCTTTAGCTGTTTGTAGGAAAAGTGGAATTAATAAAGTTGCCCCAAATAATACGATTTGATTTAACCAACTAACTAAAATTCCCCTTCTAAAACGATCTGCCTTAAATGCACTTAACGCCATTAAAGGATGTTCCTGTTTTAGTTCAACATAGACAAACGATATTAATAAAATGATCCCAATTAATAATATCGATGATGTTGTCCAATCTGTTAAAGCATAGTCTCCTAAACGATGAACGCCGTAGATTAACGTCACAAAGGCTAATGGTGATAATATTGCTCCTAAAATATCTAACCGCTCATCTTTAATCAATGCTCGCTTAGGTAAGTATCTCAGAACACAAATTGCTGCAACAATACCAATTGGTAAATTAATATAGAAAATTGCATGCCAGCTGGCGTAGCTCAATAACCATCCAGCTAAAACTGGTCCTGCAATTGGTGCAATTACCATTGGTAAGCCCAATAATGCCATTAACGAACCACGTTTATCGGCTGGTACTAATTTCCAAGATTCTGCCATACCAATTGGTCCAACTAAACCACCTGCCATACCTTGTAAACAACGAAATACAATCAACATTTCAATTGAATTTGACATCGAACAAAGAACGGAGAAGATAGTGAACCAAAGGATTGCAAGAAAGATAACGCGCCTTGCACCAAATCGATCAGATAACCATCCAGCTATTGGTGTAATAGCTGCTAAAGCAAGTGTATAACCTGTTACAGACCACTGTACTGTACTAAGTTGAGTTGAAAAAACGTGTTGTAATGATGGGATTGCCACATTCATAATTGTTGTATCCATCATTACTAACAACATCGCCAGAGCAACTGTTAATATTGCTGGTAAAACTGCCTTTAAAGAAAATTCTTTTGTTTCTACTTTTACTTTCAAAATTTAAAACTCCTTTCTAGAACAACGTTCTATAGCAATCACTCTAACACCGTTCTAGAAAGAAGTAAACCTTTCTTCATAAAAATAATTCGATTAATTATCATAAATATGCTTAAATCACTTTAAAATACTGCCTTTTTATCTAGTAATTAAATAAAAAAATCATCCGTTAGCTAAACTAACAGATGATTTCGATTTAATTATTTTGTTGTTGATCTAACCCCACTATGATTGTTTGTAAACTCCAAGTTAAGGCTGCTTCTGTCCCCATTTGTTGGAACAATCCCTTTTGATAGAGTCTTTTTAAGATTGTAATCTGTGAGCCTATTTGTTTATTTATTGCCAATTTTCCAATTGGCATTTGTGTTACATTTATTTTTTGAACTAAAAAATCACGTTCAAATGCTAAAATATAATTCAATAAAATTGAAATAGCATTAAATTTTTCACCATCACTCAATTTAAGGTCATCAATTACGACAAGAAGTTGTTCAGTTACCAACCAATAGTTATCGGTATCTGGCGGTAAACTAAGCATTAATTCTGCCGAATAAGGCCTTTTTCTCAATTCTTGCGCTAAGATAATACCATCTTGAAGTAATCGTTCTTGCCAAGTTCCATTCTTTTTAAATCTTTTTCCAGCAGAACCTGCTACCTCATTTATCAATTCATTAAAAATAGCATTTTTATTTTCAAAATGCCAATATAATGTTGATACCGATAAATCCACCTTTTTAGCCAACTTGCGCATAGAAAAAGTGTTAATCCCATCTTCTGCCAACAATTCCCAGGATGCTTGCACAATTTGTTCTTGATTTACTGAATCTGCCATAATCATTCACCTCTATATTATATAAATACTATCAGTTTAGTAATCACCTACATTATGTATTTTTTAGCTAATATATAACTTAATTTCCGCTGGCTTAGTCTCACTAATCACGTCACCGTTATGTACTGACAACATAACAGCAGCACGCGTATTCAACGCATCATAAAAATTATCACTAGCCATAATCACAAAACTAGCTGGTTTACCAACTTCAATACCATAATGATCCATAATATGCATCGCTTTAGCACCATTAGTTGTCACGAATCTATACGAATTCATAATTTGACTATAACCCATAATTTGCGTGGCATGTAACCCCATATGTAAGGCGTCCAACATATTTCCGTCTCCCATTGGATACCAAGGATCTTTAATATCATCCTCACCAAAAGCCACATTTAAACCATTTTCATCCAACTCTTTAACCCGTGTTAACCCACGGCGTTTTGGATAAGTGTCAAAACGGCCGCCCAAAAACATATTCACAAGTGGATTCGCAATAAAGTTCATTTCTGACATTTTTAATAAGCGCATTAATTTGTATAAATAAGCATCATTATATGACCCCATTGCCGTGGTATGCGAAGCGGTCACTTTGTCTTTCATCCCTGTTTCTAATGCCAATGTCGCAACTGTTTCTAGGCTACGAGAACTGGGATCATCAATTTCATCTGTATGTGCATCAAACAATAAGTTATATTTTTGTGCTAATTCAAAGGCAAAATGAAGGGATTCTACTGCATATTCACGATTAAATTCAAAATGCGGAATCGCCCCAATTGCATCCACCCCTAACTCAGCAGCTTCCGTCATTAATTCTTTACCATTTGGAAAAGATAAAATACCTTCTTGTGGAAATGCAACTAACTGTAGCTCCATCCAGGGTTTCACTTCTTCACGGACTTCAATTAAGGCTTTCAAGGCCACTAATTGCGGATCAGTTACATCAACATGCGAACGAACAAATTGAACGCCATGAGCGGCTTGCATTTTCAATGCTTTGATAGCGCGTCCCTTAACATCTTCACGGGTTAACGTCTTTTTACGCTCAGACCAAATTCGAATCCCATCGAATAAAGTGCCAGACTCATTCCATTCTGGATCTCCGACCGTCAAAGTTGAATCCAAATGAACATGCGGATCAACAAACGGTGGTAACATCAATTGATTGGTTGCATCAATAACTTGTTCGTCAGAATTAGGTTGTAAATTCAATCCAATTTCAGTGAATATTCCACCTTCTACGCGAACATCCTGTAATTTTGCTTCATTTTCAATATGTACTTGCTTAATTAACATCGCTATCACTCCTCATTAAATTCTTTATCATCCAAATTGTACATGACTCACACCTATTTTAATATTTATTTAGTCAAATAAAAAAAGAATTAATCCTAAGAGCCACTTAGAATTAATCCTTTAAATTTTGTTATTAGTTTTTTTCTGATTCTAATTTAGCTGATTCTTCTTCGATAAACTTAAAACCTGATTGTTTTTTTTCAGCTTGTGGATGTTTAGCACGTTCGTCCATTGCTTTTTGAGCCATTGCTTTGCGTTGTTCTTTACTCAACTTTGCCATTGCTATCGCCTCTTTTGATTTGGACAGTTAAATGTCTTTTAACTTCACCCTTAATTATAGTCCTCTTTCAGCAAAGTGGCACAAATTAAATAAATTTTATTAACAAATTGATATCACATTTTTAAACACAACTTCAACTCTAACAGGGTACACTCGTCATGTTAAAAATAATAGCCTACGATTTATCTACAACATGTCCTCCAAAACCATGACGCATTGCAGCAACAACTTTACCTGTAAAATTCGCATCAACGTTTCTCATCGATTCGTAGCGCATCATCACTGACAATGCAATAACTGGCGTTGGAACTTTGCTATCAAGTGCTTCTTGTAACGTCCACTGCCCTTCACCTGATGAATGCATGCGTCCAAGCAGTTCGTCTAGATGTGCATCGTCAGAAAATGCATCTTCCACAAGTTCCATTAACCAACTGCGAATAACTGACCCATGATTCCATAATTTAGCTACGGCTTCATTATCATAATCATATTGGCCACTCTCAAGAACGTCAAATCCTTCGCCAATTGCTTGCATCATTCCATATTCAATCCCATTATGCACCATTTTCAAGTAATGACCAGAACCTGCTGCCCCAGTATAAAGATAACCATCTTTTTCAGAAATCAATTTAAAAATTGAATCAAGATATTGATTAAATGCATCCGCATCATCCCCACCAATCATAAAGTTTCCGCCATTACGAGCGCCTGATTGACCTCCTGATGTCCCGCAATCAAAAAATTTCATTCCGGCTTCCGTCACGATTTTATTGTGTCTAAGTGAATCTTTAAAATTTGAATTACCGCCATCAACAATTAAATCATCCTTGCTAAGCAGTCCCGTCAATTTGACGATAGTCGCATCTGTTGGTGCACCAGCTGGCAACAACAACCATGTAATCTTAGTAGAACCTAATTTAGAAACAAAATCTTCAAGGCTTGAAGCTGAAATTGCACCCGCATCTTCCGCAGCCTTTACGTTTTCAGTTGCTAAGTCGAATCCAACAACCTCTATTCCATTATCAAGCATATTCTTTGTTAAGCTTAACCCCATCTTACCAAGTCCAATCATTCCAACACGCATATTAATAATCCTTCTTTCAGTTATTTTCTATTTTAAATTAAATTTTTTATTAACTTACAAATAATATTATTATTCACATCATAAACACACTTTCCTCACGTTTGATTGAGGAATTTAGATGTGTCTGCTGAAGTCTATAGTCTAACCCAAAAATAATCTGCCATTATTTAAATTTTAGCTAATCACTACTTTATAAGTCTTGTTGAAAATCCATTGGTGTATATAGTTTTAATAACTTGCTAAATATGAATTGTGCAATAAATCCAGCAACAATCGGAATAATTAGCCACGCAAAAATTCCAATTAATGGACTAATAAAATGGTTCATAACCGATGAAGGAACTGTAGAATCTTTAACTATTGATTGAATAGGCGAAACTAATCCGATAAACCCAAACCCAGCCGTAGTTGGTGTCCCCTGAATGTTAAATAACGCAACAGGAATACTTGATATCGCAGCCGTTAATAAAAATGGTAACATCGTAACTGGCTTCGCAAATACTGAAGGCATCATTCCCTTCATCGCCCCCAAAGCAATTGCAACAGTAACTCCCGGTTTATTAACTTTCCACGAATTAATTAATAAAACGATTGTTGTTGCGACAACACCCATGGCAGCGGCCCCAGAACCAATACCCGATAAACTAATTGCCAAAGCAATTCCAACCGTTGAAACTGGTGTAATAATAATAATTGAAAATGCCATAGCAATTAATATTGACATTGGAACAGGCGCAAACTTTGTAAACACCTCAACCAATTGACCAATCCACGCCGTAACGTCACCAACATAAGGCGCAATTGCTTTACCAAGTAGACCAACGCCACCACCCACAAAAATTGGACTTAGAATAATTGCGACTGATCCAAATCCTTTTAAATAATGGGCAACTAACCAAACAGTTACAACAGCAATAGATGCAACAATCATCGCATTAATGACATCGCCTGATCCAGAAGCAATATAAGCATTCATGGGCACCACAGAGTTTACTCCCGTCACCGGATTCCCCCATCCGACAGGTGCAATTGCCCATTTAATTGAGCCTGATGACACCATTGTAGCAATCGCAACAACCCCAACATCTAAAATTTTCATTTTAAATTGTAAGGCAACAGCCATACCAATTAAAAAGGGAATTAACGATGTAAATAGCGTTAAAATAGCACTTAAATCTGTTCCAAATGCAGTTGTACCCAACCCTGAGTACTGAATAATGTATTTCATAACAGCCGATGGCAAAACACCAATCAAGATTCCCTGCGCAGAACCAGATAAAACTTTAAAAAAGAAATCTTTCAAATGTAAATCGGTTTGGCCATTAAAAGCAACTGGTGCACTTTCTTTTGCCATACGTACATATTCTGTATCTTTTTTCTCTTCAATTTTATTGGACATACTGTTTTACCTCTTCCAAATTTTAAACCCTGATATCCCCATAACCTTTCTACACTTGTTCAAAATAATTAAAAAAATTTATTAAATATGTTTCCAAATCAAAAGTAAGTTAAATTTTTAACGATATTTTTGTCCGTCCATTAACACACGGGCAATATTAATTCTATTATTTTATCTATCGTTATTGTTTATTTGTTATAGCATATTCCTTACATGCTATAACAAATAAACAATAACATCTATTGAAAACGCTGTCAAAAATATTGTCCGATGCCGCTAATTATAACTTATCGTTATATTAGAAAGGATGATTTCATGACAATGCCTATCGCTTTGGTTATTATGACTGCGCTTATTTGCATCACAACTTTTATTACACTTGTGACATTAAAAGGAATGGATATGAAGTAGAAATTAAAATAAACGTAAAAAAATATGTTATTGGTAGAGAAACCTGTCAACAACATATTTTCTACGTTATTAAATTTACTGAAAATCGTATTCAATAAGACCCGAATAACCGCTTCCTACTTATTTTTTCTACCCTTCAATTGTGCAAGTTGCCCTTTGAATTCATCGCGGAATGTTCCAATATTTGAATCAACTTCCGTAACAACCGTATAATCAGCCCGCTCGCCATGTTCGCCAAAGTCCAATCCTTGTTTTTCCTCTTTTTCAGAAACACGCATTGGCACAATGGCTTTTAGAATCACTGCAATCACAATCACCATAATTGAAACGAAACCAATTGTCAGTACAGTCGCAATTAACTGCGTCCCAAATAACTTAAAGCCACCACCATAAAATAATCCGTTGTTAGTCACGGCCGAATTAACTGATTTAGTCGCAAAAAGTCCAGTTGCAATGCTACCAATAATGCCACTTAACCCGTGAGCACCAAAAGCGTCTAACGTATCATCAACACCTAATTTTATTTTAAGATAATTAATAAAGAAGTAACTGGCACACGTTCCAATAATCCCAATAGAAAATGCACCTGCCACAGTAACATACCCACAAGCTGGTGTTATCGCAACCAATCCACACAAAGTTCCAGTACAGACACCAACCAACGTCGGTTTACCCGTTCTAAAAACATCAATCATCATGTACGAAATCATCCCTGAGGCCGCAGCAACCGTAGTGGTCATTGTCGCTTGAATCGCAACATTGGAAATACCAAACGCACTTCCAGCATTGAATCCATACCAACCAATCCAGAGAATAGTTGTTCCTAATAAAACCCAAGGTAAATTATAATGTTCTGGTTCTTTATATTCGGCACGTTTACCCAGAAAAATTGAGAGAATAAGAGCTGTAATCCCCGCATTTATATGTACAACAGTTCCACCCGCAAAATCAAGCGTACCCATTTTGGCAAGAATGCCATTTGCACTCCAAACCATATGAACCATAGGATAATAAACTAAAATTGACCAAAAGATAATGAATAGAAATAAAAATTTAAATTTTATCCGTCCAACAACGGCTCCAACAAATAGAGCAGGTGTAATCACAGCAAACATCATCTCAAAAACGGCAAATAACCCATCCGGAATCTTCGTTGTCGTCATAGACATCTTTGTCATGCTAAAATTTCGGAGAAAGAATTGGTGCAAATCACCAAACATTCCAAAATGATCACCATGGAAAGCGAGGCTATACCCACAGAAAATCCAAAGTAAAATAGCTAAACCAGTAATAAAAAAAACTGAAAGCATTGTATTGACAACATTACGCTTTGATACGAGTCCACCATAGAAAAACGCCAACCCAGGCGTCATAAACAATACCAAGATACTTGCTAAAACTAAAAATGATGTATTTGCTTCGTTCAAATGCGTCCTCTCCCCTACCTTTAAAGTAACAACTACTTCTTATGTCATAAAACATAACATCAAGAACTCGTATCGTCAAGTAGTTCAGATGAAATGGTCTTAAAATTTGGTTATTCGTCACTTAAATCCAAATTCCCTACTCAAGGGTGTCATATTTTTTAACATTTAATCAATATAAATAGAAAAAAGGTCTCAGATAACTAGAATTAACGTTATCTAAGGCCTTATTTATTTTAAAAATTTATTATTTTGTTGGAATAGTTGGTGTTGCTCTAAAAGTATTTACAGTTTTATCCATCAAAATTTGTTCATTATTTCCTGAATCAAGAACGGTATTTTGAGTTGATTTCTTTTCAACTAGCACAGTAGTAACCGCAATTTTCTTTAATTCTTCAGTTGCTAATAACGCATCTACTTGTGCAGAAAATGCAGAATCGCCACTCCCCGATTGGATTTCCGTAGCAACAACATTATTATTTGCAATGTAATTACCATGTCCAGCAGCAAGTCGAATAATAACTGGCGTTGCTCCAGCCGGTTTAAGTGTCTCCTGATCAATTGTTTCTGAAAAATGATTCCCAATCACAGAATTATCATTCCCACTAATTGATAAAAGACCGTACAAATCATCCAATCCATTGTCGCGATGTTGCATAGGTGCCCATGGTTCTTGGTCATGCAACAAATGATTTGAAGAAACTAAGATTTCTGAACAATTTTCATCTAAAATAACCATTCCTGGATAAAAGGCGTGAAGACGATTATTTGTAACAGCTGATTTGGTTACCCCAGCCAATGAAATACTACTTGCACCTCGAGGGAAAATATTATTTGTTGTGATTAAAAGACCACCGAAGTTTTCAGCAAAAATACTGTACCCTTTAAATCCAGCTCCCATTAAATTCTCAGTCACTTTTGAAGCTTGACCCCATCCACGTAGCTCAATGCAGTTCCCACATTCGGCAATAAAATTATCATGAATGGTTAATGCATCAGCATTATAAATAGTGATTCCATGCTCTAAGTAAACAAAGCCCATTTCCGTAATCCGGAATGAATCTTGCGCACTCGCAACATAAATACCTGTTTTGCCATTCACATACGTATTTTCTGGGTTTTCTTCGCCTGAACCATCATCCACAAAATGTAGACCATCAATATTAAAATTAGAAAATTCAACTGAACTAATACGAGGATCGCCGTCTCTAGCAACATAAAAAGCTGCCCCATCAGATTCTTCATCAGTCGTTTTAGGATCTAGATCAACAAGAATACGACTACCACCAGGCCATAATTCATGTAAATTTGACCATTCATTTTCCGGTACATTAAATCGAATACTTGAAGACGTAAAGCCATGCCCAGATCCTTGAATTTTAAGAAAACTGATATCTATCAAGACTTGTGTCCGTAAATGATAATCAGCTGGTGGTAGATAAATAACTGCCCCAGGTTTGCCGCCATCATTGACGTCACTATCAGATTGTCGACTTTTAATATCAGCAATAATGCTATTAATAACTTCACCAATATCTTCATATGGATTCCCTACAGGCCATTCTGTTACGTCATAATAATTTTTATTTGTCATTATTTTAATCCTCCAATTTTGTTAAATCACACGATTTATTCAGATAATAATCTTTCAGCTAAAGCAAAATTACCGACATTTGCTGACCCATTATTAGCCACTTGTGGTGCTGTAATATATTGATCTAACGGTGGCACATCAACATAATCATTTAAAATATTTTTAAATTCTTGACGTACTTTTGCTAATAAGACCTCATTAGCAACTCCGCCACCAAAAACAATTTTGTTAGGACGCAAACTCAATGTTGTTTGAACAGCAGCTTGAGCAATATAGTAAGCCATAATATCCCATGTTTCATCTGTCAAAGGAACATCTTTACCTTTTTTACCAGTCCTTGCTTCAAATGTTGGACCAGCGACTAAACCTTCGAGACAGTCGCCATGAAATGGACAAATTCCTTTAAAATTAAGATCATTAGGATGTCTTTTCACTAAGACATGACCCATTTCAGGATGACCAATACCGCCAACTAAATGCCCGTCAATCACTGCCCCAGCACCAACACCAGTACCAATCGTGTAATACACTAGCGAATTAATTTTTTCATTAAATAACGTCGCCATCGTATATTCCCCATAGGCTGAACCATTAACATCCGTTGTCCAAAATGTTGGAACATCCAATTCTCCCTTAAGAAAACCCAAGAAATCAGTATCACTCCAACCTGGTTTTGGCGTCTTCGTAATAAACCCATATTTGGGTGAATTTTTTCTAATTTCAATAGGTCCAAATGAAGCCACACTAAGTGCAGTAATCTCAAACTGTTTAAAATAATCAACAACTGCCGTCAACGTTTCAACCGGTGTAGTTGTTGGAATTTGAATTTGATTTTCTACTCGATAGTCTTCATTACCCACTGCACAAACAAATTTCGTTCCACCCGCTTCAATGCTTCCTAATAACATTACCTATTTCCCCCAAGTTCATAAATTTTGATATCATAATTGATTGAATCACTACTAGTTTCAAGTGTAAGCTCTCTTTCATCGTAAATTCTTTCAGAGAAACAGGCCTCACCATCATTTATAAATAATTCCGCTGAACTATTATCCATTAATAAATGAACATCTAATTTACCAGAAACGGTCACTTTTGTTTCTCGAGGCAAGTCATCGTTATACTTTTGTAAGGTCACTTTACCGGTTTCAGCTTGATAGTTAAGTTCTAGCAACATTTTTTTGTCGCTATCTTGAACCTTAACCACGACATCATCTTGCCCCTCAAAGTTCGCTAAATATTCAAAACTCTTTGTAGGTGCTTCAAAAATAGTTGTATTATTGATAGGTTTAACAACATCCAATAACACTTTTTCACGTAATTTTTCAATTTCTCTAACTGGGGTCATCAATAACTTACCATCTTTTAGATTTAATTCTCTTGGAAATGTCAGTGCGCCTGCCCAACCATCTTGTTGTTCTGGCATCGCACTTTCCCACATATCCATCCACGCAAATATAATTCTTCTACCATCAGGTGCAAGCATTGATTGAGTTGCATAAAAATCATGTCCAAAATCTAATTCAGTAAATTCGCCATGACCTAAAGTATGTGTTGTTTTGTCAAATTTCCCCATTAAATAGCCCGTTTGGAAGAAATTTCTATATTTAAAGTGATCAGCTTTTATTCCTTGTGGTGACATAATCAAGACATCTTGCCCAGCAATTTCAAAAAGATCAGGACATTCCCATACAAAACCTTCAGAATCAATCGATTTAGCAGTTGCAATAGGCCCTAAATAATCCCAATGTTCCAGATCTTCTGAGCGATACATGATTACGCGACCTAATCCAGCTTGGTTCTTACTTCCGATTACAATGTAATAGTAACCCTCTTCATACCAAATCTTAGGATCTCTAAAATCAACAGCATTATCTTCAGGTGGCACTGAAATAACTGGATTACCTGCAAATTTTTCAAAGTTAATCCCATCATCACTAACTGCTAAGTTTTGATTTTGCCAATAACTATCTGGATCATTTTTATCTTTCAAATTATGTCCTGTATAAATTAAATAGAGTCGATCATCTTTCACGATAGCACTTCCAGAAAAACAACCATCTTGATCTTCTGAATCACCAGGGAACAAAGCAATTGGCAAACGTTCCCAATTGACTAAATCCTTACTTCTCGAATGACCCCAATGCATGGGACCCCATTTTGGTGATTCTGGATGATGTTGGTAAAAAATATGATAATAACCTTTAAAGAAACAAAAGCCATTTGGATCGTTCATCCAACCTGCTGGTGCCGTAATATGATAGTTCAAGCGATATCTTTCATTTGTTACTTCTGAATAATTAACAGTTTTATTTTTCAAAATTAGTTCTCCTCTCTTTTGTGTCAACCGGTTGTCATTAACCGAAAATAAAAAACGTGCACATTAGGCCGTTTCCCCTTTATACAATTGAACGGGTAGCACCACTTGCATGGGCGTTTCTTTACCTTCAATTTTTTTCATCAAAATATCAATAGCTGCATTCGCCATCTGTTCAATCGGTTGAATAATTGTTGTTAATTCAGGTTTAAATAATCTCACAACATCTGTTCCATCGTAACCAATAACCAATAAATCTTCTGGTACTCTTTTGCCATATTCTCTAGCTATTTTTATAATTAAACTAGCATCGGTATCATTCGAAGCAAAAATGCCGTCTACTCGTTTAAGATCTTCAAAAATACCTTTAAAGACTTTCGTTTTTTCTTCTTCCGTCCAATTAAAATCAACGGTATACGTCACAGCTGGCAAACCATGTTCACTCATTATTTCCTCGTACGCTCTACGTCTGTCTCGAGCAGGCGTTTCCAGATCATAAGGTCCATTAGTATGTACAATTGATGTTGCACCATGTTCTAACAGTCGTTCTGTCGCCATTCTACCACCATTATAATTATCGGAAGAAACAACTGGAATATCACCATTCATAATTCTATCTATTGCAACAATTGGTAAATTAGTATTGCGATATTCTTCAATTCCTTCGTTATGTGCCCCAACAATCAGACCATCTACCTGATTCGCCATCAGTTTACGTAAATAAACAGCTTCTTTTTCTGGATCATTTTTTGAATTACCAATAAGAACCTTGTAACCTTTATTAAAAAGTTGTGTTTCTAATTGATAGGCTAGTTGTCCAAAAAAAGGATTCGCAATTGTTGGAAAAATGAGCCCAATTAATTTCGTTTCTTTATTAAATAATTGTCTAGCAACATCATTGGGTTGATAATGTAATTCTTGCACAGCATCACGAACCTTTTTAACTGTTTTTTCACTGAGATAACCTCTGTTATTTAGCACTCTAGACACAGTCGTTTTAGAAACACCTGCCAATTCAGCGACATCATCAAGTTTTGGATTTTGCATTTTTTTGCTCCTAAGTAGTCTGATTTTAGTTAAGTTGTTACCGCTTAACTTTACGTACTCTTAGTTTAACATAAAATAACCAAAATCCTTATGTCCAGTACTAACTTTCTATACGGCTTCTTTTGCAGCTAATTCAGCTCTAACTTTGTTTTCGTTCTTTTCAAACTTACCATAGAAAAACATTGGAATTGAAGCAAGAATGAATAAAATTGCTGGAATCCAGATAAAACTTAAATTAATTCCTAACAATGATTGGCTCGTTTGTGCATGATTAGGTATATATCCAAAGAATTGCATCACTTGTGAAGGAATAAACCCACCGATTCCACTACCCGCTTTGACACAAAATGCACTTCCAATCGCCGTTAAAAAGCCACTAGCTCTAATGCCATTTTTCCATTGACCAAAATCAACTGCATCAGCCAACATTAGGAATGGCATTGCAGCTGCAACACCTGTTCCGATTGATCCTAAACAATATAAAATAACAACACCAACCTGATTGCTATCAACTACTTGAAGTAACATATTACAGATTGCTCCCATCAAAAGGGCCCCAATTAAAACGGTTCTTTTATTGGTCCGTTTAACTAGTAAGGGAATTGATACCATCCCAATAACAGCTACAACTGATAAAGAGCCAGCAACTGCAACCAATGATTTTGCATGAATATTGTATTGGAAATAATAAATCATGCCAGAACTTCTAACCGTTGTTCCAATCCAATAAAGTAAGTTAGAAATAACTAACAAAATCCAAGGCCAATTACTTTTCGTTGCTTTAACACTCTGTCTTAATGAAATTGATTTCGTAATTGTTGTATTAATTTCTCGTAAATTTAAAAATGCGATTAAGAATGCAATTATAGATATAATTCCTAAAATAATCATCGCATATGAAAATCCTTTACGATCATTGCCCTGACCTATCATTTGAACTAATGGTAAAACGACACCGTTAGCAACTAATAGCCCAACATTCCCCCCTACCATTCGATATGAATTCAAAACCGTTCTTTGGTCTGAATCATTCGTTAAGTTAGGTAAAATTGACGTCATTGGTGTACTAATTCCAGTATATAAAATACCTGCAATAACATAGACAACTGCTGCATAAATCACTTTAGATGAGCCTGATAAATTGGGCGTCGTAAATGTTAGCCACGTAAAAAACGCAAATGGCACACATAACCATAAAAAGTATGGCCGACTCTGGCCCCATTTTGTATGCGTATGATCAATTAGGAAGCCCCAGATTGGTGCATCAAACATATCTACACAACGTGTCACTAATAAAATAGTTCCTGCAACGCCAATCCCAATTCCAAAAACATCGGTATAAAAATAGAGCAAATACGTACTAATACTTACAAATAAGATGTTGCCACCAAAATCTGTAAGTGAGTAACTCAATTTTCGAAAAAGAGGTATTTCTTCAGCTTGGTTTGAACTTGTATCTACTTTATTTTCCATTTTATTTACCCCATTCTATTTGTTTAATAAACGTCATACTCCGATTAAAAAATAGCAATTGCTTGGATCAAATAAATCCACCACAAGGAAAGCGCTTTCCTAATGAATAATGAAAGTATAACTTGTTTTTATTTTTATGTCAACCGGTTGTCATCTTTATTTTAATTTCTATAATTGCACAAAAAAAGCAAATTCGAAAAGTACCACTACTAGCGTAGCGTTCACTTCAAATTTGCTTTTTTCTATTTTTTAAGATTATCTGCCAAAAAGTTTACAATATCTGGTTTCACAGCTTCTAAATAGCCCTTAGCGTGTTCAGATCCTACCATGAATCTAGTTGTTACAGGCACATTCAATTGCGTTAAACGTTCCGCAAATTTTAGCACGCCACTGTTTGGAACAAATTCATTTAACGAATTAGCTAAAAACATAGGCCCTGTTTTTTCAGTAATTTTGTGGTAAGGTGTCGCAATACTTGCTAACGATAAATCACCATTCAAATAATTTAAACTAAACCATTTGTAAAAAGGATCATTGGCACCATTTTGATTAATACCAGCTGTTTTTTGTAGTTCATCCAAATCTTGCGTTTGATTTTGAGCAGCAACAACACTTTGGTGTAATTGTAACCATTCATCAAAATCTAAAATACCAGATAATGAAATAGCTGGAAATCCATATTTGATACCCATTTCAACTGACATATTACCACCAGCTGAAGACCCTAAAACGGCCACATTATCAGACAAATCTTGTTTAGTTAGCCAGTTCATCAACTGATCCATATCTTCTAAAGGTGCTGGATAAGTATTGTCTGGTCCGATTCGATAATTAGGCGCGACCACTAAGTACCCTTCTTCGCCAAGAAAATGGCCAAGGTCAGTCTCTGTCTTTTTATCCCCACGGAACCAACCGCCGCCATGAATATCAATAACCGTCCCAACGATAGGTCTATCATCAGGTTCATACATATCAAGCGTCAATTCGGCTTTATCGCCATATTTAATATCATTTTTAACTTTAATCATTAGTCATCAGCTCCTAATTTTTGAATGATTAAAATTTGAGCCAATAAATCATTCTTTGCCTTTTCATAATTATCTAAATCTTTTTGAGTCGTGAATTTTGAATAAAACGCATCTAAGCCGTTTGCCGCAAATTCATACTCGAATCCATAAAGACGGTCATAGGCATCCGTAAACTTAACTAATGTTGGATGTTGTTTTCCCGACAACTGTAATGCCATTTGAATAGCGCGAAAATCAGTATAAGCTAGTTCAAATTGAACCGCCCAAGCCCGCATAAAATCGTGTTTAGCAATAATATGTAAATAATGATGCTCTGCCGTCCACTGTAATTTATCTAACGAATCTTTGACATCTATCATATTAGAATCCCCCTATTAACCTATCATTTTTAACACATGTACAGTGTAACTAAAAATTGATTTTATGACCAATAATTTGACTTTATTTAGTAAAAAAATAACCCTTCATTTATTTATTAATTCAAAAAATACCGACCAAGTAACCAGGTTAATCCAAACCCTGTCTACTTAATCGGTATTTTATTTTAAAATAGAAAATCCACTCTTATTACGCAAGAATACCGTCAATAAAGCTTTCTACTTCTACTCTTGTTTTGCGTTCTTTATTGACTAATCGTCCTGTTTCTTTCCCATTTTCATAAGCAATAAAACTTGGAATACCGAAAATGCCTAAATCCATAGCTAAATCTATATTCTCATCTCGATCTACACCTAAGAATGTATATTCTGGATATGCCGCTTCAATATTAGCCATTTCAGGTTTAATAAACGCACAATCTGGACACCATGTCGCAGAAAAGAAGAGCATATATTTACCATCTTTAAGTTGATCCATCAATTCTTTTTCATTCGTTACTTTTTCGATACTTTTCATTTTTATTACCCCCTGCTAACTTACTTTAAGTAAGTATACATCAAATTAACCCATTTACAATCATAATATGCTCATTAATAATCGTTATCTCCGATTAATTTAGTTTTTTTATTCCCAAGATATAAACTAAACGCAGAATATAACAACACAACGATGACAATCCATTGAATAACACTGGTATTAATGCTTTTTACCAAAAATACGGCAATTAAAACACCGATAATTCCGAAAACAGAAAATAACGTTATTTTTCTTGAATATTGATCTAATTTAATAAATTGCATACTTCCAATTGGCAAAGAAAATGCGCATCCACCCATCATAATTGGAAATGCAGCAATTGGATCCATGCCCATCGCATAAACAGTTGCCATCGTTAAGGAAAATGACCCAATGCCAATATTATTTAAGGCGCCATAAACAAATAATAAAAATCCAGTCACCACTAGTTTCCACCCAAATAGTTCCGTGGCAGTCCCATTCGCAGTAATTAACCCAACTTTACCTGCAATAATCAGCATTGTTGCCACAAGTAATCCAACAATCACAAATGATCTAATGGTCCTTTCAGGTAACTTAACAACAAATCTAGGCCCAATATAAGCGCCCATTACCTGGCAAATGATACAAACAAGCAACGTTTTAATACCAACGCTAATACTTGTAATATACGCCAACGACATGACAAAGATAGGAATAACATCCTGCGCATTTAAGGTTCCCGGCAGCTTTTTCATAGAAACCCAATTAGCTTTTGGAAATATGGCCGTTGATATCGCAAAATCAGATATGCCAAACGTTGAAAAGAAAAAAATGACAATTTGTGTTATCGGCGTCCAGATTGAACTTGCTGGTTCTTTCATAACATCTGATTTATGTTTGATTAAATCTCGTACAAAAAAATAAATAAACGTAAAATTAACACTAATAATTGCTGCAATCAATATTTTTTGCATGCTTAAATCTCCTTGTTCAATTTACTCATAAAAAACATTCATTATATCGAATACTTCATTTTATACTATATAATTAGTATTTTAAAGATTAAACCAAATATGAGAAAATGTTATTAAATAACCAAAACAAATGAAAAGACTAACCTCTAATAAAAAATAGAGATTAGTCTTTTCATTTATAAGGATTAGTTAGACACTTCAAGTACAGTTTTTAGAGATTTCCTCCATTTGTTTCAATTACATTTTTATACCAAACAAATGAATCTTTTTTATAACGTTTCATTGACCCATTACCTTCGTTATCACGATCAACATAAATCATGCCATAACGTTTTTTCATCTCTCCAGTTGTAAATGATACTAAATCAATCACTCCCCACGGCGTATAGCCCAAAACTTCTACACCATCATAATCGACTGCTTTTTCAATAGCCTGAATATGTTCTTTTATATAATTTACACGTTCAGGATCATGAATTTTATGATTCTCTTCAAGCTTATCAATTGCGCCAAACCCATTTTCAACAATAAATAATGGTAGTTGATAACGATCATACAATCTATTCAATGTATAGCGTAATCCGTCTGGATCAATTGCCCAGCCCCAATCGCTAGATTTAATATAAGGATTAGGAACTCCATTTGGTAAACCACCATTTACAACATCTCCCAAGTGATCTGCCTCAGCATCTGCTTTAACAACTGTTGACATATAGTAACTAAAACCTAGATAATCAACCGTTCCTTTTTTCAATATCTCCATATCACCTTCTTGAATTCCAACATCATAATGATGACGTTCGAACTCTTTTAGTGCATAACGTGGATACTCTCCCCGAACATGAACATCTGGAAAAAAGAAACGCTGATGCATTGCCTCTTCAGCAGCCATAATATCTTCTGGGTCACATGAATAAGGATAAATTGGCACGTGCGAGACCATACATCCAATTTCAAAATTAGGGTTAATTTTTTTACCAACGATAACAGCCTTAGCGCTGGCTAAAAGTTCATTATGTGCAACACGATACATAATTTCTTTTGGATTTTCACCGTCATTCACAATAACTCCGGAATTCGTCCACAAAAATATGGGATTATTTGTATCCATTTGATTATTTATTTCATTAAATGTCATCCAATATTTCACTTTAGATTGATAACGTTTAAAGCAGACTGATGCAAACTTTTCAAAAAAATCAATTAATTTACGATTTCTAAATCCACCATATTCTTTAGCTAAATGAAGTGGCATTTCAAAGTGTGACAAAGTAATGACAGGCTGAATCCCCTTTTTTAATAACTCATCAAAAACGTCATCATAAAATTGTAATCCAGCTTCATTTGGTTCACTCTCATCGCCCATTGGGAAAATGCGTGACCACGCAATAGATGTCCGTAAGCACTTCAATCCCATTTCAGAAAATAATTGAATATCTTCCTTGTAATGATGATAAAAATCAATTGCTTCATGGTTCGGATAAAATTTATCTGCTTCTACAGTTTCTGTAATTTCACGTGGAACACCGTTTGCTCCCGCCGTCATTACATCAATTACACTTGGTCCTTTTCCATCAGCATCCCAGCCGCCTTCAAATTGATGAGCAGCTAACGCACCACCCCATAAAAAATCTTTCGGTAATTTCGCCATAGTTATTTTTCTCCTTTTGGAATTAATTCCATAATTGGTTCTCCATGATGAATTTCATTTTGCGTATATGCGATAACGTCTTCATAGTCATCTGAATTAGTCACAATCACAGGTGTCACAACTGAATAACCTGCTTCTTTTATTTTATCTTGATCAAATTCAACAAGTAGATCACCCATTTTCACATGATCCTGATTTTGAACTTGCGTTGAAAAATATTTCCCTTTTAATTCAACTGTATCCATTCCAATATGAATTAAAACTTCCACACCATCAACAGACTTCAACCCAATAGCATGTTGGGTTTCTGTTGTCATAACAACCTGACCGTCAAATGGTGCATAGATTTTATTGTCAGTTGGGTCGATAGCAACGCCTTTACCCATTGCGCCAGAAGCAAAAACTTGATCTTTTACCTCCGATAACGCCATTACTGTCCCAGTTGTAGGGCTATTAACAACACCTGGTGCATTAATTACTGGGGCACTCATAACTGGTGCTACCTTAGCTGGTGCATCATCTAATTGTGCTTCCATAGTTGCTACTTCACTAACTGTTTCACCTGTTCCAAATATTTGAACTAGCATTACTGAACCTATAATAGCAACACTACATCCAATAACCATCCCGATAAATGAACTTGGAATTTTAGGACTAATTGCATTCACAATTGTTAGTAAACTTGGTAGTCCAGCATAAGCAAAGTAATTCGAATTAAAGAAACTTGTAATTAATGCACCGACAGCCCCTGAAATACAACCAAAAATAAATGGCTTTTTAAATCTTAAGGTAACACCATAAATTGCTGGTTCTGTAATCCCAAATAATCCTGTAATAAATGCTGAAAGCGAAATATTTTTTAATTCTTTATTTTTAGATTTAATAAATACACCTAAAACGGCACCAACTTGCGCAACAACAGCAATTGTTTGAAATGCTTGAAATGAATCCATGCCATACATTTTAAAGTTAGCCATGACCATCGGTGTAACTCCCCAATGGATACCAAAGATAACAAGAACTTCCCAGAAACCACCAATGATAACACCTGCTAAAGGTGGTGCAACTGCAACTAAATAGTTATAACCTTTTGCAATACCTTCAGCTCCAAGAGAAGAAAGTGGTCCAATAATTAGAATTGTTAACGGAACCATAATTAATAAACATAATAATGGAACAACAAGCTCTTTAACAATTTCAGGGACTTTTTTATTTAAAAATCGTTCAAGATAAGAAAGAATCCAAACTAAAAATAGTGGTGGCAATACAGATGACGTATAAACTGTTTGAGATAATGGAATCCCCATAAAATTAATACTTGTACCACTTGCAATAGTTCCAGCCATCTCTGCCCACGTGGGACTGACTAATGCTGCACAACATGCAACAGCAATTAGACTGTTTGTTTTAAAATGTTTAGACGCCGTTATAGCAATAAATATTGGTAAAAATGTAAATGGAGCCCATGAAATAAAACTCAGAACTTGGTATGTACCACTTTTAGGAAAACTTGGCATTGCTAAAGTAATTAAAATTAAGATTCCTTGAATAATACCTGCTGCTGCTAATATATAAACAAAGGGTGCAAAAACAGCAGACATCGTTGCAATAATTCGATTCATTATACTCATTTTGGGAGCTTCTACTTCTTCCACTCCAGAAGAGTCAATCATTGCTGAAAAAGCGTCATAAACTTCCCCCACATGTGGTCCAATAACCACTTGGAATTGTCCACCACTTTCAACAACAGTAATAACACCCGCCATTGCTGATATTTTTTCTTTAGCGTCTGCTGGAACTTCATGTAATACCAATCGCAACCGGGTTGCACAATGTGTTGCTCCAGCTAAATTTGTTTCACCACCAACTGCTTCTAAAATATCTGTCGCTAATTTCGTATAATCTCTAACCTTACTTGCCATATTTTTTCCTCCTCAGATAAAAGCACACTACTGCTAAATAAAAAATTATGTATCCCCTTACAAATATTTGTATATGTACATATTAATTGTACGTGTACACTTTGTCAACAAGTTTTTGTAACCCTTTTCACACGGATGTACAAGAACGTGGCATTGTTATACAATAAGGCCTATAGAATTTTAATGGAGGAATCGCATGTTAAAGTATCAAGAAGTTGCTGACCAAATCGAATTAGCAATTAAACATAAAAAATTAAATCAAGGAACGCGACTACCTAGTCTAAATGAATTAATAGCTCAATATGCAGTCAGTAAGACTACTCTTATAAAAGCTCTCACAACTTTAGAAGATAAAGGAATCATTTATCAAGTTCAAGGTAGTGGCACTTTCGTTCGTCGTCAGAAAAGAGAAGGCTACATTGCCCTAATGACAAACATGGGTTTCACGAAAGATTTAAAAAATAGTAAATTATCTACAAAAGTAATTGATTTAAAAATTGAAACCCCCAATGCTAAAGTAGCTAGGGAATTAAATTGTGCTCCGGATGAAAAAATCTACTTTATAAAAAGAATTCGTTACATTGATAATCATGTTCTCTGTATTGAACAATCATACTACCGAAAAAAAATAGTTTCTTACCTCAATCGAGAAATTATTAGTGATTCTATTTTTAATTATCTAACAGAAGTTCTAAAGTTAAAAATAGGCTTCTCCGATAAGTACCTGCAAACAGATACACTTAAAGAAACAGAAGCACAACTTCTTGAGCTACCAAAAAATTCGCCAGGGTTCTATATCGATGAACTCTTTTACACAGTAAATGGTGAACCATTTGACCTTTCTCAAACTATTTATAATTATAAACATGCTAATTTTTTCATTCAAAGTGGACAAAAATAGATTTTTAACATAACTCATACTAAAAATAAAACTTAGAATAATCACTTATTTTTGTGATTACTCTAAGTTTTATTTTATTTTGCTTCTATAACTTTAATATTTTCATTGATTTTTTGTTCAACTTTGCGATGTTTCGATGAGACTCCTTCAGCAAAGAACAAGACACTGCCAATAGCTAATACATAAGTTAATCCAACTGTTTCACTATTCCAGAATGAGGCACCGTAGTAGAGAATGCTGCGAGCACCATCATATAAGAAGCGCATTGGCAACCAAGGAAGAACCCAATCTTGATAAAACTGAGGGACTAACGGTTGTGCCATCGCCAATAAAGGAATTGAGAAGAATAGTAAGAGCACGAATACAATAACCCCTGGAAAACCAATCCACGTAAGTACTCCTGAAAATAACATGATAAAAGCAAAACTCGTAAACGATAAAAATGACGCAATTGTTATAAAATGCGTAAAATTAAAGCCTAGAATCCAAGTGGCATAAGTAGCAGTTGCGAATCCAGTTAAGACTGCAAGCGTAATTGCTGAAATAATAAAAGATGATTTATATAAAAATTTATACTTCATCGATTTAAATTCTAGTGCATCTCCAGCGTAGAATAACAACAAACTGATAACCATGCTGGCAATCCAGATGGGCTGAAAGAAAGAACTATTTGCTGCCGATAAACCAGCAGTTGAATGTCTAACAATTGTTTTTACCGTAATGGGGTGATTCAATTTCAAGGCAGTTGCGGCAGGAACACTACTATTATTTTTTACCATATTGGTTAAAATTCCAGCTGAAATACCCCCACCCATTTTTGTGATAATTGTTGATAACGTTGACCCTACTGTTGTTGATAATGTTGCATTTTTTGCTTCATTTGTCATGACGGTGATACTTGCAGCTTTTTTTGAAGTTGGATCAGCTAATTTTCCAATCGCCAACGAGAAATCTTTTGGAATGACAATAGCAGCATAGTAATGTTGCTTGTCCATTGCTTTGTTAAGCTTTTTTTCACTCTTAACAACATGCCAATCCAATGTTTTATTTTTACTACTAGTTAAATTTTGTACAATTTTATTACCTTGGTTACCATTATCTTCGTTAACAATGGCGACAGGAACATCCTTGAGTTCTGATTTAACAGACGGAATTTGCATCACAACCATAATGAATGTAAGTAAAACTGAAACTAAAATAGCAAAGCCAAAAAATTTATTTTTAAACATAATTTTATTCCTTCTTTCTTTTTGAGTGAGCACTCAATCAATTACAAGTTCGATTATAGCTCATTTAAAAGTTTAGTCAACCCTAACTTTTAAATGAGCAGTCCAGAAATAATTATTTTTCCTTTTGTTATCGCTACCAATTGTGGCATAATAAGGACAGCGATAGGATGGTGATTATTATCAAAAAGTCTGAATTAAAGCTGTATGCCGACTCGGATTTATTTAAAGATATGACAGATAAGCAAATACAAATTTTAATTGCTTCAATTGAATTATTTTCAGAAAAAGGTTACGCAAATACAAGTACCAAAGAAATTGCTAAAAAAGCTGGTGTCGCTGAAGGTAATATTTTCAGCAAATACACTAGTAAACAAGGGTTATTGAACGCTATTATTACACCAGTTATTAAATCTATTTTGCCAACTGCAATGCATGATTTACTAAATGAATCCACAGACCATTCAAAGATGACTTTAGATTCATTAATTCGCCCCTTACTAAAAAACAGAGTTACCTTTTTGCAAGAAAATGCTAAAGTTCTCAAAATTTTCATTTCAGAGTTACTCTACGATAAAGCTGTTGTTACCCAATTATTGGAAAATGCGCCCGCTCCTTACTGGACATCAATCAACTCAACTATTGACGTATTAAAAGAAAAAAATTTAATTGTCGATTGGGATAATCTCGAAATTCTTAAGGTTATCTGGTCAATTATTGGTGGTATTGTTTTAGGGTATCTCTTATTTGATCAACCATTAACAGAAGAAAGTATTACTCATTCAACCGACGCTTTAATTAAGGCTCTTAGCGTTTAAAGTGAAAAAATAAGGCACATAAGATCAGTGTATATACTGATTTTATGTGCTTTATTTAATTTTCTACTGGTAGCATTACCTTAGATAATTCCGCCAGTCATTTCACGATTCATTTCATCTTTATTAAGTGCTTTTTTTGTAAATCCAAGAATTAACGCTGTAATAACCATCCCGATTAAGATACAGCCAATGTAGAGAAGTGGTTTGTTACTTGCAATAGGAATAACAAATATTCCACCATGAGGTGCTTGTAAGGTTAACCCTAGCGCCATGCAAAGTGCGCCACCAACAGCACCACCAATAATATTTGCAGGAATCACTCGTAATGGATCCCCCGCAGCAAATGGAATAGCTCCTTCAGTAATAAAACTAGCTCCAAGTACCCAATTAGCCTTACCTGCTTCACGTTCTGAAATCGTGAATTTACTTTTAAATAACAATGTTGCCAGTGCGATGCCTAATGGTGGTACCATTCCTCCCACCATTAGAGCTGCTGATGGGCCGTATATTCCAGATGCAAACATCGCTAAACCAAATGCACCAGCAGTTTTATTGATTGGACCTCCCATATCTGAAGCCATCATTCCTGCCAGAATAGCACCCATTACTGCTGCATTAGCACCATTCATAGACTTCAACCAATTAGTTAAAAAGGTAATTAAATTAGCCATTGGCGTATTTAGAGCAAAAAACATAACTAACCCAACAATCAGCGTTGCTAACAACGGAATAAATAATACAGATACAAGACCTTGATAAGAGTGTGGAATTTTTCGTGTCTTATTAACTAAGAATTTTGTAACATAACCCGCTAGAAACCCAGCTACCATTCCTCCTAAGAATCCAGATCCACCATTAACAGCCATCATACCACCAATCATCCCGGTTGCTAATCCCGCTTTATCTGCAATACTCCAAGAAATAAAACCAGCTAATACAGGAACATAAAGTTGAAATGCAGCCTTCCCACCAACTTCATTAAAGAATGCAGCCCAAATGTTATAAGTATCACTTTTAGGATCTGAAGCATAAATACCAAACATGAATGAAATCGCAATAAAAATTCCACCTACAACTACAAAAGGAATCATATATGAAACACCACTCATAATATGAGTATAAAATTCATGAGCAACTTTACTACCTACCGTAATTTTTTCATCAGTATCTTCTTTTTTCATAGATGATTCCAAACTCAAGTTTTTCTCCAATTCTACTGGAGAACCACCTGATTTAGTATCTAGTGCTAAAGCTTGATCTAAAATAGTGGAGGCACTATTAATTGCTCTTTTAACAGGTACATCTATAAATTCTTTATCACCAAAAATACTTTCATCTACTTTAACATCATGTGCAATAATAATGGCATCTGCCTCAGCAATATCATCATTATTTAATTTATTTTCTATCCCCGTTGAACCATTCGTCTGAATTTTAACACGCATACCACGTTTTTTTGCTTCATCAGTTAATGCTTGTGCCGCCATAAATGTATGTGCGATTCCAGTCATACATGCACTAATGCCAATTAAATATTTCCCCGATAAATCACGCGATTCTGCTATATTTTCTTCATTTCTTTTATTACTATCTTCTTTTAATAATACCTCATAAATATCTTTTGATGTTTCAGCAGTAATCAGTTTTGCTCTAAACGTTTCATCCATTAAGCTTGCAGATACTCTAGAAAGCATTTTTAGATGTTCATCTGTTGCATTCTTCTCAGCTGCAATCATAAATACCATATTAACTTTTTCATTTCCCCACTGAATTCCAGAGAGGTTTCTTAAAATAGCAATTGTTGCTTTCGCAACTGTTCCTGTTTTAGCATGGGGAATTGCAACACCATATCCAACCGCAGTAGAAATTTCATTTTCACGTTCATAGATTGCTTTTTTGTAATCTTCAGAACTACCAATATAATCATTACTATAGAGTAAATTAATAAGTGAATCGATTGCTTGTTCTTTAGTCATCTTCGAAATAGACGTTTCAATATTTCGAACATCAATTAATTCGTCAAATTGCATGATATTTACCTCCAAAATAAGTTATCATTTTCTACTTATATAATCTAAATTTTATAAAATGATGCTTTATCAGTTGAATTAAATAAATCCATTTTATGTTCAACGAGATTTTGAGCTGCTTGACGAGCAGAAGGCATTAATTGATCTGGTTCATAGGCATCTGGATTATCTTTAAAATTCTGACGTAATTGTTCCATAAAAGCCATTTTCATATCAGTTGATAAATTAATTTTAGCTACACCGTGTTGATATGCTTTACTAATTTCTGAATCTTTATTATCTGAACCACCATGTAAAACTAATGGAATATCAACTGCTTCATTAATTTTCTCTAACAAGTCCATTCGAAGTTCTGGTTTTTCAACGTGACTATATTGACCATGACGTGTGCCAATTGCAACAGCTAACGTATCTACCCCTGTTAACTCAACAAATTTTTTTGCATCATCTGGATCAGTATACATAATTTTATTAACACCATTATTTTCCGTACTTAATTCATTTGAACCAATTGTTCCAAGTTCAGCTTCCACTGAAACGCCAGCTGCATGAGCTACTTCAACAACTTTCTTTGTTAATGCAACATTTTCGTCCCAAGGCTTTGATGAAGCATCAATCATTACAGAAGAATAACCATTGTGAATACCACGAACACAATCTGCTAGAGTAGCACCGTGATCAACATGTATTGCCATCGGAATTTTAGTTCTATCAATAGCTTGACGAACATACGCTATGAAATTTTCGCCAACTAAACCTAGTTCATTAGGATGAATTTGAATAATTGCTGGTGCATTCTTTTTTTCTGCTGCCCCAATAACTACTTCAACAAATTCACTATTCGCAACGTTGTAAGATCCAACCGCAAAATTATTCTCGTAAGCGACACCCAATAAATCCACCATATTATATAACATTTTATAATCTCCTTTTCTGATTCCATAGTTTAATAAATTCTTCTTTTGAATTTGCCGTAAGTAACTTTTGAATAGTAACAATATTACCGGTACGTTGATATATATCATTAAAAAAATTTTCATTTGCTTTTAAATCTGCACTAGGCACATAGATAATAACGAGTCGTACTTTTTGATTTCCCCAACTAATCTCTGATTTATTTATTCCAATAATAATTTTTGCAGACGTTTCTGATCCCTTTAAAAATGGATGTGGGAGTGAAACTAAATTACCAATGTCTGTTGATGACATTTTTTCACGTTTAATAAAGTAAGGAAGCAAATTTCCATACCCTGACTTATTAATTAAATACTTAATTGCATCAATACTATTTTTTTCATCCATTTGATAAAAATCAAGATTATCAATTAACGAGAATGTCCCAACCGAATCAATATAGGACTGTAATTTTAAAATATCATTAGTAATTAATTTACGTGTTACCGTCAAAATTCGAGAATCGTTTAATTCTGCATCCGTTTGATCACATAAAATAACTAATTGATATTTCTTTACCTTATTTAAATCTAATTCAAGAGAAATATGATTAATTTGTATCGTTGGAAAATAGGTTTGTAATTTATAACGAAAAACCTCTGCTTCTGTACTTTTCCCTTGAAATACCAGCACTGCGTTAATAGTGCTTTTTGACTCCTGAGCTAAAATCAGCTGAATATGAATGGCTAAATATGCAATTTCAGATTCAGGAATATACAATGTCATGGTTCGCTGCAATTCATCATATAAAAAACATGCAATAGAATATGCAAATAAATATTCATGTTTAGTTTCAGTAGAATAGGGATTATAAATAGGAATACTATCCTCTAACGGAGTAAATAATCTCATAATATGATTTGTAATTTGAAATCTATACTGCTTCTTTGAATAAATCGGAATTGAATAATATTTTTCAGCATTATTCAATGAATGTTCAATTAATTTTCTTTGAGTCATATTTATTTTTGAAATATAATTTCCTGGAATATTTATCGGTAATGAAATCAAGTAATTTTCAAGTGCTATTCTTTCTGAATTATTCTCAATACTAATAGGTTCCCCTATAAGAATATCTCTGGCTATTTTATACTCTGGAAGATTACTAGTTTTATTATCTTCATTATCATATTTAATTTTTTGATTTTTATCATATCGATATTTAAAAATTATCATATGACATATTATTTTTGCGTGTACCCTAAAATCCATAGTGACATGATGCGCCGAAAATACAGTATCAATTATATTGATTTGTTCCTGTATTAAATTTCTACTTAGAAAACCGTTCAATACTTGATAAGTAGACTCAACTAAATTTTCTTTGGTAATCAATTCAATCCTTAATAGTTCTTCTAACAAAAGACGTTTTTGATTTTCAGTACCAACAATCTGAATTCCAATGAATATTTTAGAATCTAGCTTAACTTTAATATTTATTTCCTTTATTTTTTCAAAAAGCTGTTGTACCTTAATTCTAATATTTTCAACCGAATAATTAAGCTCTCTTGCAATTTCATCAAATGAGGTATAACCTTTTTGATCAACCAATACTCTTGCAATATCTAATAATAAATTAGCTTCATTATTAAAAAATTGATTTTTAGTACTTAAATTATAAATGTTTTTTTGAATCTTATATCCCTTATTAGACGAAATAACCAGTGGTTCATAACTTTCATTACGGTTCAGTGTCCTCACATAATTTCTAATACTCCTTTCCGTAACACCTATAATTTCAGCTAGTTGGTAAGAAGTTAGATAATTATTTTGTTGTAAAAGAACATCGAGTAGTCTCTCAATATTTTTATTCATTTAAAATCCCCCTCAAAAACAATATAATTATTTCTTTCAGCTTACCTAACAACGTTAGTATATACATTAAAGAAAACGCTTGCATAAGCAATTATTTTTCCGGTTCTTACAACTATTTTTTTCCGCCCATATTAATTATCAAAAACTACTAAATGAAATAATTTCATTTAAAGCGTTTACATTTTAGTAAAAGTTTAGTAAACTGTACTTGTTAACTAAAAGAATACGATTACATTGAATAATCGTTTCTTTCATCAAAAAATCTGCTACATAGAAAGAGGTCATCAAAATGAATGCAAATAAATTAACGATTAGTGCTGAGCAATTTGCAGCTGCCATTATTGCCGGAAATCCTAAGCAAACAAACGAAGATAACAAGGTTTACATCAAACGTCAATTAACGTTGTACCTTGAATCAGTTTTGTTAGCCAATGATTTTAATTCATTAGAAGAGAACCAATTAGGTTCTGCTAAAGAAAAACAACGACAAGACATTTTAAATAAGATTATTGAGCATAGATACAATTAGTTTTAAATAAATTTGAAAGGGCTTAACTAATGAAAAATATGAAAGATCTCAAACAATATAGTTCTTATGCTTTCGGGGCATTTGGACATGATGCATTTTACGCAACACTTAGCACTTATTTTATGATTTTTGTAACAAGTCAATTATTCGATACAAACAATGCAGGCTTTAATGCCAAAATGATTGGTTATGTAACCTCTTTAATGGTTATCATTCGAATTGTCGAAATCGCTTTCGATCCATTAATCGGTGGTGTTGTCGATAATACCCGTTCTCGTTGGGGTAAATTCAAACCTTGGTTATTAGTTGGTGCAATTGTCAGTTCAATTGGTTTAGTTATTATTTTCACCGACTTTGGTGGTTTAGCAACAAGCAGTCCTTATCTATACTTAGCTCTTTTTGCAGTCGCATTTGTTATTTTAGATATTTTCTATTCATTTAAAGATATTTCATTTTGGTCAATGCTACCTGCTTTAACTTTTGATTCTGAAAAAAGAACTAAATTCGGGGCAGTTGCTCGTTTTGGATCAACTTTAGGTGCACAAGGTGTTATTATCATTATCGTTCCAATGGTTGTCTTCTTCTCAAAATTATTCTCAGGGACACATGGTAATACACAAACTAAAGCCGGTTGGTTCGGCTTCGCCGTTGTAATTGGTTTAGTTTCATTCTTCGGTGCTTTAGCAACTATTTTAGGAACTAAAGAAGAAAAGAATGCAATTCGTGAAAATACTGAAAAAATTCGTTTCCGTGATGTTTTCAAAGTTATTGGTAAAAACGATCAATTAATGTGGTTATCACTATCATATTTCTTATTCGCATTTAGTTATGTTATTACTAACTCACTTTTGATTTACTACTTCAAATATGTTTTAGGTCGTTCAGCAGCCTTCTCAATTGTCGGAATTTTGACAGTTATTTTAGGTATTATCTCAGTTGCTTTGTTCCCAACTTTAGTTTCATTGATTCATCGTCGCGCCATCTATCTTGGCGGAATTGTGGTCATGTTATTGGGTTACATTCTCTTCTTATTTGCCGGTAGTAATCTTATTGTCGTCTTAATTGCCGTTGGGTTATTCTTCTTCCCATACCCACTTGTTTTCTTAGCAGCCTTAATGACAATTACTGATAGTGTTGAATACGGTCAATTAAAGGGTGGCACGCGTCATGAATCCGTCACTTTAGCAGTTCGTCCTTTATTGGATAAATTAGCTGGTGCTTTTGCTAATGGTGTTGTTGGTTTTGCTGCAATTCATGCAGGAATGACTGGTAGCGCTACAGCAAGCGATATTACACATGGTGATTTACTACAATTCAGAACGTACATGTTCTTTGTTCCAATGGCATTATTACTTGTTGCTGCATTTATCTTCATGTCAAAAATTAAATTGACTGAAGCTAAACATGCTGAAATTGTTTCTGAATTAAAAAAGAATTTAGATTAAAATAAACAAAAAAACGGCGATCAGATTTTTATCTGGTCGCCGTTTTGCTATCTAATCGTTCAGTCCTTTGCCTTCAAGAATCTTAGGAATATATTTGATAATTCGAGCTTCACGCGTTTCTGTTCGTTTAGCATCTGCGAAGTAACGGGCATATGTTTTTTGACGACCTGGCGTTAACGTTTCAAAAAATTCTTCTAGTTCGGGCATTTCATTCATTTTTTTCTGAAATTCAACAGGTAAAACAAGTTCAGTTGGCTTGCCCTTAGGAACTTTCAAACCCGCTTTTTCAGCGTTAATTGCTTTTTGAATATAATCACCGATTTCTGTCTTCAAATCTGTCACTTCTTTTAAACTATGAAATCTGATTTGACGACCAACTTCAGTATTTTCACCCGTTCGAATTAAAATACCTTTACCGTCGTCAATCAGAGTCCCTTTTAAGAAAAGTAACGCCATATATTCTTTAAATCCTTGAATTAAGACGATATTTTTACCATTCAATGTATAACAAGGCTTTCCCCATTTAAATGCTTCAACTAGACCTGTTTCAAGCGCAAATTCTCTTAATTGACTCATTTCTTCTTTCCATTGTGTTGCTTTTTCTAAATATAAATCAACTTTTGGATTCTTTTTAATTTCTGTCATTATACTAACCCCTTTATTTTATAGTCTTTTATCTGGATTCAATTGTAGCCCGATTAATGAGCATAATAGGAAGAACGCCGCTAATAAAATCGTTTTGGTCCCCATTATTGGTACCATAGCGCCCATTGAAACTGCCCCAAAAAGAAAAGCTAGAACAACACCCAACATGCGCCAACCTTTAGCCATCGCAATCACATTGTTTTTAACGATTCCATCATAAAAACTTTCAGCCATCGTTCTCAAATTACCGGTCATCATAAATGACGTAAATGGCCCTCCATTAATTTGTCTAAATTCTTGAAGTTGTGCAGCTGCGACCATTGACACAATCCCCGTAGATAACTGTGTTGGCCAACTTTTTGGAATAACTGCAACAATAATTAAAAGAATGGTTTCAATGCCAATCACAAATCGTTGTCGCTTATTAATGGAATCTTCTTCCTTAAACCGATGTTGTAAATTCCGAGTCACAATAATACCAATCATAAAGGCAAAAATTGGAATCAGATGATTAACTATGGCATCCCACTTCATTTGGCCTAAATTCGTCCCTAATATAATTAGATTCCCCGTTTGCATGCCCGCGAAAACACCATCGTGTACAAGATACGTGTACGCGTCAAAACCACCACCGGCAAATATCAATCCAGCAAACAGCAGCCTATCCAGCAGTGACATTGGTTTTTTCATCAAATCCTTCTTTCAGTCTATACTTAAAATTGTTCTTTCAATTTTAAGTATACTAAATTATCAGAAGTTAACAAGAATTATCCATTCAAAAAGGTTATCAAGCGATTTTTTTCACTTTAAGGCTTATAATAAAGCTAGTTTTTACATATATCAAGGGGGATTATTTTTATGCATTTAGCCATTATTGGTGCTGGACCACGAGGCATGATAACACTTGAACGACTTATTGCTTGGCAACAGACAAACCATTTAAACAAACCACTTACAATTGATTTATATGATCCACACGGTGTTGGCGGCCGTGTATGGACCCCAAAACAACCTCATGAATTAATCATGAACACAGCGGCCCAACAAATTAGCTTATTCTACGGGACAAGTGTCCAATCTGTTGGACCAATGGTTACCGGCCCTAATATTTTTGAATGGGCACAATCCGCTGCGCATCATTTTATCGAAAAAAATGATTATTCAGTCGATTTTTTAAATGAAATTACCCATTTAAAACCGAATGATTATGCTACAAGAGCCCTTTTCGGCGTTTATATTCAATGGTATTACGCTGAGTTACTTAACCGTGCACCTAAAAATATAAAAATTAATTTAAATAAAGTTACGGTTACGCAGGTTTCTAAACTATCGAACCAATTTGAAATCACAACTGCCTTGCCTTCAACTGACATTGTTGATTATGTCATCATGTCCCTAGGAAATCTTGAAAATGAATTATCTGCCGGACAACAAAAATTAGCTGATTTCGCAACAAAAAACAAGTTAACTTATGTCTTACCAGGATTTCCAAACGAAACAGAACTCGACCACATCACACATGAAGACACCGTCATCTTACGTGGCTTAGGTTTAAGTTTCTTTGACTTAATCACACGCTTAACAGTTGAACGCGGTGGCAAATTTGAGCGTTTAGAGAACGGACAATTACAATATCATGCAAATGGTAGCGAACCGCATATTGTGGCCGGATCACGCCGTGGATGGCCTTATCATGCAAAAGGTGATAATCAAAAAGCACCTGGTGAAGAATCCAAAGCTCATTTTATAACAGCTGCTAAAATGGCCGTCTTTTTGGAAAATGGTTCAGTTCCCTTTGCTGAATTTTGGCAATTATTAAGTCATGATGTTGAATACCATTACTACTCATTACTTGTCGCCGAAAGTTATCCAACAATTGATTTAACAACCTTTCAATTAGATTTCTTAAGAAATCCTGAAATGACTATTGAACGTTCAATCATTATGGAAGCTGATAAATTCAATTGGGCTCATCTAGGCAATCCAATGACCAAAAAGCCTAACACAGATTTCAAAACAATCATGTTAGAGCACTTACAAAAAGATGCCACAGACGCAAGACTTGGAACGAAAACCGGTCCATTGACCAGTGCACTTGAAGTCTTACGTGACTTACGTCTTCCCGTTAGACAGCTAATTGATAACCGTCTTTTAACGGACGATGAGTATTTAACAGACTTTTTAGGCTGGTTTAACTCACTCAATAACTTTTTAACAATTGGACCACCTGCTATTCGAATTGAACAATTACGTGCACTTGTTGAAGCCGACGTTGTCACACTATTGGAACCTGGTATGGTCGTCGATACTAAAGATGACCAATTTGACACATATAGTGCCAATACGCCAGACCAACATTACTTAGCAACCACTTTAATTGAGGCACGAGTACCTGCTGTTCATGCCACAACGGCAACAAGTCCATTAATGAAACAATTGCTTGAAACTAAAATTGCCAATCCATTAATTTTAAATCCTACTAAAGGTGCACCAGTAATAGATGGTGCCGTTAATGTTGACCCCATCAGCAATTTATTGTTAGATGACAATCAGACACCACAACTCGGATTGTACTTCTGGGGCGTTCCAACGGATGGTGTCCACTGGTTAACTGCCGCAAGTCCAAGACCTTTTGTGAATGATGTTAGTTTACGTACAGCTAATGACATTGTTAAAGATATTTTTGAAAAAGAATCTGTTAAAAACTAATCAAAAAGAGTCACATATTCTGTTTCAAAACAGAATATGTGACTCTTTTTTCAGGTACTCAGTCCGTTTTATCTAGCTAATCAGCTAAAATATCTTTTGCATAGGGAATTGAATTTTGAGCCCCTTTGATTTGAACGGCTAACGACGATGCTTTGTTAGCATAGGTCATTGCTTCTTCAAGATTACTATAATCCAGTTCAAGTTTCGAACTTAGTGCGCCAATAAAAGTATCGCCCGCAGCCGTTGTATCCACTGCGCTTACTTTAAAAGCCTTAACGAAACCAGACTGTTCTGACGTTGCGTAAAATGACCCTTTATCACCAACTGTAATAATAACTGCTTTAACACCCATTTCAAATAGCACCTTGGCGTTGGCTTCCATCGACGCTTCATCAGTGACTTTAATTCCTGTAATAATTTCAGATTCTGTTTCATTAGGTACAATCATATCTGTAACAGCTAATAATTCATCTGGAATATTTTTGATTGCTGGTGCTGGATTTAAAATCGTTTGAACCCCATTTGCACGAGCAATTTTGAACGCTTCAATGACAGAAGGAATCGGCACTTCGAATTGCGCAACAATTCTATCAGATGCTTTAATACTAGCTTCAGCGGCTTGAATGTCTTCAACCGTCACATCTTGGTTTGCGCCACCATAAATTAAAATACTATTTTGACCAGATTCATCTACCATAATATAGGCTTGACCAGTTCCAGCCGTTTTTGATGTTGTCACATGGTCAATATTCATATCATCTTTTTTAAAGGTATCCATCATAAAATCAGCAGCACCTTCATTGCCAACTTTACTAATAAAAGTTGTGTCTGCACCTGATCGAACAGAAGCAATTGCCTGATTAGCCCCTTTACCACCGCCAGCAACAGCCATTGAATCCATAGCTAAGGTTTCACCTGGTTGTGGAAACCGTTGGACATTTAAAATAGTATCTACATTCGTTGAACCTAAAACAACCACTTTTTTCATTTTGCACTCTCCATTTCTAAAATAATGTTTGAATAAGGTGACATTCAAATTTTCCTTCAATTATCTATCCCTTTACATTATCCAATTGTTCTAGATTTGGGTCAATCATTTCTTTTACCAAAATACTTGCAACAATTTTTTCAAACAAAAAATGTTCCCCGTTAACCAGGAAACATTCTTTAATTCTCGCTATTTAATCAATTTTTTTAATAATTTTCGCAGGGATTCCCGCAACAATCACATTATCTGGTACATCTTTTGTTACCATGGCACTTGCTGCAACAATCGCATTTTTACCAATGGTCACCCCGGGTAAAATAGTTGCGCCAGCACCAACCCATGCATTTTCTTTAATGAGAATTGGGCTAACTTCTAAGCCGCGTCTTTTTAATGGATCAATCGGATGATTAACCGTTATTAAACTAGCTTTGGGTCCAATTAAAACGTGATCTTCCAACGTGATACCGCCCAAATCCGTAAACATTGTCTCTCGATTGATAAAAACATCTTTACCAACAGAAATATGCTTACCAAAATCGGTATAAAATGGGGGTAATACCGTAAAAGAATCATCAACCTTTTCGCCAATTATTTGACTAAAAATAGCCTTTATTTCTGACTCTTCATGATAGCCAGTATTTAATTCGGCAACATTTTTTTCGTTGTCATGTAAAACTTTATGAATGTCAGCATAGACTTCATCTTCAGGTAGAATCGTTTTTTGAGATAACTCTTGTTTAAATATATTTTTAGCCATTTTAAACCTCTTGTTGTGTTGGACGAATCACTAATTCACTTACTGAAACACGGTCTGGTGTGTCAATTGCATAAACAACACCTTGAGCAATATCATCAGTCGTTAGACCCCATTCGAGTTGCGCTTCATGTAAGCCCTTAGCCACTTTTTTATCACTAATTGTATTGTAAAGTTCCGTTTGAACCGCACCTGGTGAAACAATCGTTGATTTAATATTATTTACACGTTGTTCCTGTCTCAATCCTTCCATAATGGCCCGGACAGCAAATTTAGTACCACAGTAAACGGCTGAATCAGGGTAAACAACATGACCTGCAACAGAGTCTGTCGCAATAATATGACCTGATTTTTGTTCAATCATAATTGGTAATACCGCTGAGATTCCATTTAAAACACCCATGACATTAATATCGAGCATCTTTTTCCATTCATCACGACGACCTTCACTTAATGGTGCTGTTGGCATAATCCCAGCATTATTATATAAGACATCGATTTTACCAAACGTTGATAGGGCTAAATCAATCACTTTTTGAACATCATCAAAATTTGTAACATCTGCTACTTGATAGACAATTTCTGTTGCTTTGTTAGCTTCTTGAATCGCTTTTAATCTATCTTCACGACGTGCTGCTAAAACTAATTTAGCCCCTTTCTGAGCTAATAAATTAGCTGTTGCTTCACCAATTCCACTTGAAGCACCCATAATCACAATAACTTTATCTTTAACTGACATGTTATTTCCTCCATTAATTCGTTTTTATTTACTGACTTCAGCATAACCGTTATACTAAGAATGTCTAATACCTATCATGAATCGCCAACTATACTTTTAACCTATAGAGGAAACTAATATGGAATTACGTGTCTTAAACTACTTTATCGCTATTGTCCAAGAAAAAAATATTACAAAGGCAGCTGAAAAATTACACTTATCTCAACCCACTCTTTCTCGACAAATCAAAGATTTAGAAGAAGAAATTGGTGATCAATTATTTATTCGAGGTAACCGCGAAGTCATCCTGACTGAAAAAGGCGATTACTTATATAATCATGCAAAGGAAATCATCAAATTAGTTGATAAAACGGCAGCCAATTTAATGACCCCAGATGTGATGAGTGGCGAAGTATTCATTGGTAGTGGCGAATCACAAGCCATGCGCTCAGTATCAGATACTCTATTTGAGTTACACAAAATTTATCCAGAAATTAAGATGAGCCTTTACAGCGGAAATGCTGACGAAATCATGCAAAAATTAGATGCAGGGACTTTAGATTTTGGATTTGTTATTAACCCGACCGATAAACAAAAATATGACACTATCAAAATATCTGCAACAGATACTTGGGGACTATTGGTTAACCGTGCCAATCCCTTAGCCAACCAAAAAACCATCACACCTGCCGATATAAAGAGAGAACCTTTACTTGTATCACAACAATCACTAGTCAGTCATCAAATATCTGAATGGCTTGGTGACAGCATTTTGAATTACCAAGTTATCGCAACATATAATTTATTATTTAACGCATCCCTATTTGTAAAATCCGGAACTGGTTCTGCACTCGCTATCTCTGATATAATCAATACTAATGGCACGAATTTAACCTTTATTCCATTAGAACCAAAGCTGGAATCGAGTTTAAGTTTAATTTGGAAAAAGAATACTATTCTTTCAAATGCGGCACAGAAGTTTTTAGAAAAATTAATTCAACAGGAGAAAAAATGATAAAATCTATTATGCATGATGAAACATTTCTCGCACAAAAAGCCGAAATTGCAACGAAAGCTGATAGCTCAATTGTTACTGATTTATTAGACACGCTGGAAGCTAACAAAGAGGTTTGCGTTGGCATGGCTGCCAACATGATTGGCGTCAATAAACGAATCATCGTCTGCCAATTTGGTGCTCTAAATGTCCCCTTTATCAATCCAAAAATCACAAAAAAATCAGGCCATTATACCATTAATGAAGGTTGTCTATCATTAATCGGCGAACGTCCAGCACAACGCTATGACTCAATCACCGTTTCTTACTTAGATAAATCATTCCAACCTCAGACACAAAAATTTTCTGGCTGGATGGCACAAATTATTCAACATGAAGTTGACCATTGTGACGGTATTATCATCTAAGTTAATTTTTACCACATATATTACCTTTAAAAATATTAATAATCGTTAAAGAAACGCCCGTTATTGAAAACTCATTAACTTATCAGTGCTAGTATGATATTTATTCATATATAGTTTAATTTAAGATCATAAAGAAATGATAAATCGACTGTTTAATTATTTATGCTTAATAATTTAGACAAGGGAATGAACTGTAAGTATGGAAAATAGACAGAGCAAGTGGTTAGTAACTAGCATTATGGGCTTGTTATTATTTATCGGACTGACAATTTCAGTTAGCATTCAATCTAACTGGTTAATATCCATTGACTTTAAATTACAAACGTTAATAAGTAGCATCGTTAATCCAAGTTTAACTAGATTTTTTTCATTAATTTCAATCACTGGTAGTCCCGTTTTTTGTGATTGGCATAGTGGTATGTTTGATGTTATTTTTTACCTATCAACATGACATTTATAATGTTTCATTCATGGGATTAGTCTTAATTGGCGGGGACGCACTTGCATTTATTGCAAAGAAGTTATTCAACGCCCTCGACCAACACAAAGATTGGTGGCAGAATCTGGATTTAGCTTCCCCAGTGGCCACGCGATTTGCTCAACAATTTTAGTTATCATGATTTTTATAATTATTATTCCTAAAATTAAGAGCCAAGGTTTAAAACTAATAACTCAATCACTAGCCATTGTTTGGCTTATTATCATTATTTTTTCAAGAGTATATCTAAGAGCGAATTTTCCATCTGATATCTTAGGTGCCGTAATCTTAGGCATTTCATGGGTTAGTCTGCTTCAATTCATCTATATTAAACGATGGTACCTTACCACTAAGTAAAAAATTATTTACTCACTCTAATAATAAATAATTACTTCTCCATTAAACGCTTGAATCCGAAAAAAGCACCTCACCTTAGACGTAATTCGCCCAAGGTGAGGTGCTTTTAGCTATTGTAAATAACTTTAATTTAATTACTTAAACGATAAGCTGCATGGCACAAAGGACCTACGTATTCATTAAAAGCGAATCCAGATTTAATTCCGGCGGTTACAAATTCTTTCGCTTTATAAACAGATTCTTTTACCGACAATCCATTTGCCAGACCCACAGTTACTACAACAGCAAATGTACAACAATGACTCACATCATATTTTTTAATACAACTTATGTTTACAAACTTATTTCAGATATTTCATTGGTTCCTTTTCAAAAGCGTAAATATCCAACATCGCCTCTGTTTTATTTTTGATATTTACTAGTTTAATTCTATTGTTTTCTACTTCATTTTTTCCCAAAACGGTATAATATTTTGCACTTACGCGGTTAGCTTCTTTTATTTGAGAACCCACTTTTATGTCTTGAAAATTTTTATCAGAAATGACTCCTTTTTTACGAATTGAATCCAATATCGTAAACGCCAAGTCATCGCCTTGTTGATCAGCGGATACAAAAAATAAATCGGGCCCGGAAACTGTTTCAAAATTGGGATTCTCTTCGTTTACTAATAAAATTAATCGTTCCACACCAATTCCATACCCAATGCCGCCTTGATCTGGACCTCCTAACTGTGAAATTAATCCGTTATATCTTCCCCCACCGCAAACAGTTACATACTTATAACTATTCCCTTTAACTTCAGTATTGAAAACAGCGGAATTAGACATAATTTCAAAAATAGTCTGGTTGTAATAGTCCAGCCCTCGAACCATACTTGCATCAATTTCATATTCAATATCTAATTGTTTTAATAGTTTTCTAACTTTTTTAAAATAATCCAATGAATACTCACTCAGGTTATCTAAAATTGATGGTGCATTCTCCACTATTTTTTGATCAGAAACATCCTTACTATCAAGAACTCTTAGCGGATTCTTGTACAACCTTTCTCTAGAATCAGCGCTTAATTGATCATAAAATGGCACTAAGTAATCAACTAGTGCTTCTTTATATTTTTTTCTAGTCTCTTTATCACCAAGCGTGTTAATGACCAATTTCAAATTAGTGAGACCTAGCTGTTGAAAGAAATGTAATGCTTCCGATATGACCTCTACATCAATTTGTGGAGACTCACTATTCAAAGCTTCACAACCAATTTGTGTAAATTGTCGCTGTCGACCCGATTGCGGACGTTCATACCTAAACATTGGTCCCATGTAATATGTTTTAAATGGCTTGGGGAATTCCGGACCGTACAATTTATTTTCAACATATGATCTAACAATTCCCGCCGTGCCTTCTGGTCGAAGCGCTAAACGCCTGCCACCCTTATCTTCAAAATCATACATCTGCTTTGAAACAATATCTGACGTATCCCCAACATTTCGAGCAAAAACATCATACGCTTCAAATAATGGCGTGCGCATTTCTTTATATCCATATATATTAAATGTTTTTCTGGCCATATCTTCAATTTTTTGCCAGGTTTCCACCTGGTCCGGTAATATATCGACGGTTCCCTTCATTTTTTGATAGTTGGTATTTATTTTCATAATTATTACCCTCCATTAAAATAATTAAATAAAAAATCCTCAAGGTACGCTTAAATACCCTGAGGAAGAACAACGCTATTCTGCCCCTATTGGCATTAATGTCATAGTCTCAATGCCCTCCAGCGATAACAATTTTAATAAAGCTGACGTCTGGGACTTTTTAGCCGATAGGCTTTTCATTTTCCGGCCTTAGGGTATGCGGGATTAGCGTCATCGTATTGATAGTGACTAATATTTCCATCCTGCATCCACTTTCGCAATTTATCAACTTCTTGAGCATGATCTGGATCAAGTAACTGCGGACTATCACCACGTATTGTGGAATCATAATTAGCAACATTAATCACGCTAGCCTGTACATCTTGTACGAAATCAAATACTCGCCCACAAATTATATTATTAGGTTTAAAGATCTTTCCATCATCAAATGACAGTAAGAAAGATCCATGCGGAGTACCTTTCATAAACTTTGAAACTTTCACACTCGATTTTTTATATATTTCCACGTCCGTGGTAGAAATAATATATATTGAATCTTTTGAGGTTAAAAATATTGTTGCACCATTATTGTCAACGTTGCCGGCCCTATTTTCAACAATTTGAGATATTTTTTCGTGAATATCTCCTAAGTAATCTAATAAAAATAAAGAGTACGCTTTATCTGGTATTAAATTATCGATGTGTCTGATATTCCAATCAATTAAATTAATTAGTTTATTGATAATACATCACCTGCATTCTTTTACAATAAGCATGAACCAACGGACAAATAATTAATAACTAATCTTATTATTTTCTGTTAATGATTCGTGCCCTTGTTTTTGTAACCATTCTGGCATAGTTAAATTTTCCATGATATCCATATCTTTATCAGGCGTTAATGTGCTGCCCCCAGGGATTGAATCAATTGGCATTGCAAAGTATGGTGCCACAGTAATGGCATTTCCTACTTGTCCCGGTTCCATCATTGCGTGAGCAAATCCAATCCATGAGCTTTCAAACACGGCACCACCGTTTTCACCCGAAGTATTTTCGCCACAAGCTGCAATTGATTTAGCGATTGCGTTACGACGACCTTTAAGATATTCAATCAGTTCATCCTCGTTAGGTGTTTCCCAAACGCCCGCATCTTCAACATACATACTTGAATACTTAGTTGGATCTTTTGCGAATGAAATTGCAATAGCAGACCACACGCCATATCCTTGGCCGGGTTTCATTTCTGCATCAACTTTTGGACGTTCAGCCGTTACACCTTTATTTGCACAAACCATAAATGAACCAGGTGCTGGATAATGTCGCATATCATCTTTAGTACCAAAATATTCGACTAATGAATCCTGCAAAGGTTTGGCATCATATATTGGTAAGTTACTTCCATCCCATTGTTTTTCAACAAATAATGGTTTTGCCGAATCAACCTCTGGGTTTCGTAAGATATCATATCCTAGTAATGACCCCTGAACTCCAGAAAAACTTGACGCCGTTGTCATATTAATTTGTCCGATGTAAGCATTTTTTGTTTCAGCACGATCATAAGACACGATTCCATCTAACACGTCATCGTCCGTTTTATCAACTACCCCCGCATCAACTTTCAAACCCGATATATATCCAGCTCCAATATTTCCAGGTTCCATATAGCCCCGTGTCCATTTTTTGTATGGGCTAATTGCTGTTCGGTCAACTCCAAGTAAATTAAGTTTAGTATCTAATTCTGTCATAATAATATTACCTCCACAATTTATTTGATATAAAATTAAATGTTTATTTTTAAAAAGAAAGCGTTTACTTTTGTTTGCTACTTAATCATAACACCTTGTTTTAATTTTACAAGAACTTTTCATAATTTATTAATTGAACTATTATTTTTTTCGAATATTTAAGCAATCAACGCGTATATTCCGTAGACTCCTACAACTAAGATAATTAAGGCAAAAATTAATTCTCCCTTAGTAAATAAAACTTTTTTATGCTGCTTACGAGCAATCATATATACCGGAATACCGATGGCATAAATAATAAAAGCAATAGCAATATATCTTGGTCCGGCTGAAATACCCATAATTAAAGTATACATGAATGCTAATACCGCGATTATTAGTGCTTTTCTTGGAGAATGTTTGGCATTTTTATCAAACTCTCCCGTTTTACGACTAATCTTCATAAGATACATTTCTGAAATTAAATATGGTGGGACTGTCATTGCTCCGACAACGGTCAATAACATCTGGTAAGCATTCAAATCAAAATGAGCAATAATAATGACAATTTGAATAATACATGTCGCTACTAGTATTGAAAAATCAGGAACATTGTGTTTTGAAATATGAGCAAACGCTTTCGGAAATGATCCTTCTTCGGCGGCTGCATGTTGCGGTAATTCGGCTAACATTTGAATCCATGAAATCCAACTTGCAAATACAGCAAATAATAACGCAATCGTAATTACATCACGACCAATTGTATTGTGCCAAAGATTGGTCAACATATACGCAGTCGATGGTGAGGTCATTTTTGATAACTGACCATAAGAATAAACACCCAATGACAACATTCCTACCAACGAATACATAACAATACAAATTACGAATCCCGTGATTGTAGCCTTCGGAACCTGTTTAGGTTTGAGTGCTTTCCCGGACATTACAACAGCACCCTCTACACCACCAAATAACCATAGAGTAACCATCATTGTGGCCATTACTTGATGCATTAGGCTGCCCATTGGCTTATCTCCCACAGAAGCAACGGCGCGTGTGGCACTAGCATTCGTAGTGAACGTGTTTAAATTAAAATGAGCAATAACAGTTGCCAAAAATACAACAATTACAGCCAACATGATAGCTGTTGCAAACTTTTGAATTGAGCTTGAAACTTCAACACCTCGTAGTACTAAGGCGGTTAAAGCCCAAGTTAATATAGACGCCCCAATGACCGAAGGCCAATTATTTCCACCCGTAAATGTTCCGGGGAAAAAATAGTCCAGCGTACTCATTGTTAAAACAGCGTACGCGGCATTTGCAGCACACTCACAAACAAAATATCCCCATGCCGTAAAAAATCCTGTAAATGGTCCAAATCCAACCTCGCCGTACTTGTAAAGTCCGGCCTTTAAGTTGGGTTTAACATCACTTAAAATGACAAATGTTTCAGTAATAAACCAAATACCAATTGCCGTTGTGACCCATGCAATTGCTTGAGCATTTACTCCCGCAACTTGTGACATATTTTTTGGTAAATCAAATACGCCTGATCCTACCATTGCACTTACGCACAATGCTACAAGACCTACAAAACCCATTTTTCCAGCTTTTGATTTTTTTTGACTATCATCCATTTAATAGACTTCCCTTCAAAATTAAACGTAGTTACGCAAACAGAAAACGCTTTCTTAAAATTTATTTTACTCCTTTTTTTAAAAAAAATCAATGTGATTTATTATGCAACTATAATAAAATGATAATTTCAAATGATAATATTTTGTATTATTTAGTTCTCTATCGATATAAATAATTAGTAACAGCTATTTAATTTTATTACTAATAACAGATATTTTGTATAATGACAAAAAAAGACCCAAAAGCCATAAGACTTTTGGGTACGGGTTCATCTAAATGTTTCTGTACTTTTTTAATTACTTAAAATTAAGCTTGTGCAGTTGGATAAATAGTAAACTCATTAACATTAACTTCCTCAGGTTGGTCAATTGCAAATTTAACAACACGTGCAATTGCGACTGGATCGATACCCACTTGTTTGTAGAATGACGTCATGCCAGAAAGTGTTTGTTCATCAGTAATCGTACTTAACAACTCTGTATTAATTGCAGCTGGATATAAAGTTGAAGTTCTGATATTCGTTTTTTCCATAGCACTTTCTGTCCGTAAAACTTCCATTACGTTACGAACAGCAAATTTAGTTGCGCCATAAACCCCAGAACCTGGGAATGATTTAATTCCGGCAACAGAAGATGTTGTAATCACATGCCCGTGCTTTTGTTCAATAAATGTGGGCAAGACGGCAGCAATCCCGTTCAACACACCTTTAATATTGATATCAATCATGTCATTCCATTCATCCGTTTTTAAAGCTGATAAAGGTGAACTAGGCATGATACCAGCATTATTAAAGATGACATCAATGGCCCCAAATTCTGATTGAGCTAAAGCCACTAACGCTTTAACATCCTCTGCTTTAGTAACATCAGTTACGGCATAAGTCGCCTGACCACCGTTACTTTTGATTTCTTTAACAATTTTAGCTAATTTTTCTTCACGACGAGCACCTAAAACAACTTTAGCTCCACCTTCAGCTAACATTCTAGCTGTTGCTTCACCGATTCCGCTTGATGCACCTGTAATCACAACTACTTTATTTTCTAATGACATATTTTTGTCCTCCATTTCGATTTATGAACTCAGTTTACACGTTAAAGTGCACTCTAAGTCAATCAAAAGGACCTTTTAACTATTTATCCAATTTCTGATCAACACTTTTTGTCTCTCTTAATAAGAAAACGGCTGCTAAAATTCCAATAATCATAATAACTAATGCGGTTAAGACAACCTGAATCATACCCTTATCAAATGCCGTTAGTACAATACTTTGAACCTTATCAGCATAAGGCGTCGCAATCATCTTTTGGCTCCATGCAACCATGTGCCCAGAAAAAGCACCTGCATTGACTAAGGCTTGATGAATACCATTCGATGCTGCATTAGGTAGCTGGCTGGCACTGAATCCTGTTGCTAGGCTTGATTCATAGGCTTTAGTTTGTGCTAACCCAAGGATAACAACCCCTACTGTAATACCGATTTGACGGAAAACATTTAGTAAACCAGATGCCATCCCAATTTCTTTAGGATTAATATTATCCATAGCGGCCGTATTAATCATTGGATTAATGATTGCATTCCCTAATCCTGTTAAAACAAGAAGAGGCAATAATTGCATATAGGTAAAATCAGTTGTTGTCACTTGGCTAAACGTAAATAAACCTAGTGAGGCAATGATAAATCCAAATGCAATCATCCATTTTTTACCGAACTTGTATCCCAAAGCACCCGTAAAAGGCCCGATAACAAGCGACCATAAACTCATTGGTAATTGATGCAATCCAGTAGAGAAAGCCGAGTAACCCATATAATTTTGCATCAAACTCGTTTGGTAAGCAGCTAATGCAAAAATACCCGCACCGAGTGTAAAGGCTAGAATAATGACCCCTACAAAATGACGATTCGTTAATAATTTTAAATTCATCATCGGTGATTTAACTTTTAATTCCACAAAAACGAAGACTGCTAAAATTAAAATTGAAGCGATTAACCATCCCATAACGCGCATATCTGTCCATGCCCAATGCATGTGTTGTTCTTTTTGAATTAACCCATATATACCAGAGAACAATCCAGTTGCTGAAAGAATCATACCCATAAAATCAATTGATTCTCCAGCGCCATATGCAGGTGTTTCTTTTACATTTCTGAAAACCAAGTAAACCGCAATAATCCCAACTGGTAAATTAACAAAGAAAATTGAAGGCCAACCAAAGTTTTCAACCAAAAATCCACCAACTAAAGGTCCGATTGCTGTTGAAAAACCAATAACTGAGCCTAAAATACCCAGTGCGGTCCCACGTTCACGTCCTGAAAAGTTAGAGGCCACCAATGCCATTGATAAACTCATCATGCCTGAGCCACCTATTGCTTGAACGGCTCGACCAATATCTAGAACAAGCAAATTTTGTGCTAGCCCATTCACAACTGATGCGATTGTAAATATGATCATACTTACAATAAATATTTTTTTCCGACCAAACATATCCCCTAATTTTGAGACAATTAATAAACTGACTGCGAACATTAACGTATAAGCATTTAAAATCCATTGTAAATTACTAAAGGTGGTTTTAAAATCAATGGCCATACTTGGCAATGCAACGTTCACTACTGTGACATCTAGAAGTCCCATAAAAATACCTAAACTCATAGCGAATAAAGCTACCCAACGATTTGTTTCTTTTTTCATCTTTTATTCTCCATTTTCTGTATCTCATTTATTTGTGTTTGAATCCAATTCATCTTTGTTTCAAGAACTGCCATTACAAAATCAGTTGACCGTATCTGCCATTGATAATAATCCTCAACAGTTGGATTGGCTTCCCTCAGATCCGTTAAATGTTGTTTAACAACAATATAAACATGTAAATCATCATCTAGTTCATTAAAATAATCCTGTAAAATGGTCATTTGATCTACCGCACTAATATAATTCATCCCGCGCATTTTAAATCGATAGGTATCATCCCATTTCGAATCATGAACAACCGGTTTTTCCATTAATTCTTGGAAATAGCCGCGTCCTAGTTCAGTAATATGTGCGATTTTAGTGCCACGCGAATCTTTATCTTCGTCAAACCCAATATACCCTTTAACTTCTAATTTATCCAAAACAGGATATAAAATACCATTTGATATTTTTCTTCTTGGCGACATTGCATTCTCCAATATCAAACGGATTTTGTATCCCGACATATTTCGACTCATCAATGCTGATAGAATTAATAATTCATACATAATAATTTAAATCCTTTCTCCAATCGTTCTTTTAGACCTGTCTATTAGACTTATATAAGTATAGTACTTTTAGACCTATTTGCAAGTTTTTTTATCTCTTAATTCATTTATCCGCTTACAAGACTGATTCTTTGCCAATATTTTTTTATTATGCTAAGTTTAAGGTACAATAATTTAATAAATAAGGAGATCTTACAATGGTAAAATTAACAGAAGATATGAAGAAAATGATTTCGGAACAACTCAATTTTCTCTCAACCGCAGACGAAAATGGACTTCCACAAGTTGGTCCTAAAGGATCAATGCGTGTTTTTGATGATACTCATTTAATTTACAATGAAGAAACGGCAAAACAAGCCTTACATAACCTTCAAGATAATGGTCATGCCGCTGTTGCCGTTGTTGATCGTCCTAATCTAAAAGGATTTCGTTTTGAAGGCACAGCACACTTAATTAATTCTGGTGACATTTTTGATGATGCTGTTGCATTCGGACAAGAACGTCATTTACCAGAAACACATTATGCAGTAGTGATTGATATTGAACGCATTTACAAATTAGATGCTGGTCCAACTGCTGGCGACTTAATCGCTGATTAACTTTTATACGAAAAAGGACTAAATCCCGTAAAACATGGGATTTAGTCCTTTTATTTTTTTAATCCTGAGCTAATTGTTCTAAAATAGCTAATCCAACACCATCTTCTGCATTCGTTTTTGCACGATGGTTGGCAACATCTTTATTTTCTTGATGGCCATTCTCCATTGCATAACTGACACCTACAGCCTTCAACATTGAGATATCATTCAGATTATCCCCAATTGCCATTACTTCTGACATTGGCACACCCAGATCATCTGCAAAACGTTTCAGCGCAATTCCTTTTTGTGCGTTGCTATGATTAACTTCAAGATTATTATCTCCTGAAGACGTTACAACAAGTGAAGTCGTTTCTTCAATTTTTCTTTTAATCACTGATAAATCATCCGATTCGTCAGTTTTTCGAATAAGAAATTTAAATAAATCTAACTCTGAATCCGTAATAATTTCACTATAATCATCTACATAATGAATGGGACTTAATTGTAACTTTACAACCGCTTCATCATATCTAAGTGGATCATCTGAATAAACACCATTTGATGTCATCACTTTAAAAAAGGCTTGTTCTTCTTTCAAGAACTTAATAAGACTTTGTGCCTCTTCTTTTGCAATTGGAAAACCATGAATTTGTTCCCCTGCCTCAGTGGTTGTCGCACCCCCATTAAAATTAATCATTGGCGCGCTGATACCAGCTGCATCAATCAATGGTTTGACTTCATCGTAACTCCGTCCGGTTGCAACAACAAAAGTGACTCCTAACGCTTGAGCCTTTTTAATAGCTGCTGCATTGCCCTCAGAAATACTATTTTCATTATTTAATAATGTGCCGTCCATATCTGATGCGATAATTTTAATCATAGTGGCTGTACACTCCTATTTATTATATTCTTTCAATGCTAAAGCAAAGTTACCTAACGTAGCTGAGCCATTCCCCTCACTCATAGGCATTGTGATGTATTCTTCCAAATTAGGAACATCAACATATCCGTTCAATAACCCTTTGAATTGTTCACGAACTTTCATTAAAAAGGCCTCACTCATAATACCACCTCCAAAGACTATCTTATTTGGACGCAAAATTAAAGTTTGTTGTACTGCAGCCTGCGCAACATAGTACGCAACGATATCCCAAACTGGTTCAGTCAGCGGAATAAATTGGCCCTTTTTCCCTGTCCGTGCTTCAAACGTTGGTCCAGCTGCTAATCCTTCTAAACAATCTTTATGATAAGGACAAACGCCTTCAAAATCAACATCATCTGGATGGCGTTTAACAAATACGTGTCCCATTTCTGGATGACCAATTGTCCCCAACATTTTACCATTTACGATGGCTCCCGCGCCAACACCCGTTCCAAACGTATAATAAACCAATGAATCAACTTTTTGTTTTGCTTTCTTTGCTGACACATATTCACCATAGGCTGATGAATTAACATCCGTCGTAAAAGCAATTGGAAATGAAAAACGATTTTTTAAGTAACCTAAAAAATCAGTATCCGTCCACCCTTTTTTTGGTGTTGTTGTGACATAACCATATTTAGCAGATTCTTGACGCAATTCAATTGGACCAAAAGAACCAATTGCCAGTGCCTTTAGTTCAGGAAATTTTTCAAAAAATGCGACCGTCTGATCAAGGGTTTCTACTGGTGTCGTTGTTGGAAAGGTCACTTGTTCTTGAACACCATTAATTTCATCACCCACGGCACAAACAAACTTAGTCCCGCCAGCCTCAATACTCCCAAATAAATCTTTTGTCATTATGTACGCTCCCCTATCTATTATTTAACTGATATTGATAAACAGCCCCGACTAAATTAGCTTCATCTTGAAAATGACAAACTTGAATGCTATTCTATTATACTTTAATAGAATAGCATTCAAACACATTAGTGTAAACGATTGCATTTTTCTGTTAAAAAAACATACCTTAAAATAACAAAAAAAGACTCTCCTAATAAGCAGCCTTCTTTCCATAAATATAATCACTAAAATATTACTTTTGAGTGACTAATTACTATTTTAAATTTTCTTGATAAAACATCTAATTTACATACAAGCTAATCTCAGCCCTACATCATTAGAAACATCTACGTTATACTCCATTTGTTTTTCGGTAATATGACCGTTAGTAATAATTACTGGGCTAATAACGTCATACTTCTGTTTTACTTTTTCTAAATTAAAGCTGATTAACTCCTGTCCTTTTTTAACTTTCTCGCCTTGCGTCACACAATTCTTAAAATATTTACCATTTAACTCTACCGTATCAATACCTACATGTATTAAAACTTCAAGACCATTTGTACTTCTAATTCCAATTGCATGTGATGTATTCGCAATTACAATTATAGTTCCATCAAATGGTGCTCTAACTATCCCTTCTTCTGGAATTACTGCAAATCCATCACCCATTGCACCGGATGAAAACGTTGTATCAGGAACTTCTTCAATTGACACTAACCTACCTTTAAGAGGTGAAAATATTTCAACATTTTTTGAAACTTTCTTTTTTAACTCGTTAGCCGTTACGGGCTGTAAGAACATCACTAAAAGAGCAGTAGAAACTATTGATATTACTGCTCCAATAATAACATTGATAAAACCTGGCGCCATAGCATAAACTGCTAAGCTAAAAATATTAGATGGTGTAAAACTCAACAGGTGATATCCCATTGCTGAAACATAAGCCGATCCTAATCCACCACCAATACAAACAGAGAATAATACTCTTTTATATTTTATAATTACACCATAAAGTGCCGGCTCAGTAATACCTAAAACTGATGATATGCCTGAGGAATAAATAACAGACTTCTCTTTTTTTGATTTAACTTTAAAAATCATAGTTAAAACTCCGGATGCCTGAGCAAATGTTGACATTAACATTGTTGGCATCAATACATCATATCCTTTTGCCGCAAAATTTTGAAAAATTACTGGTGTTATTGCTTGGTGCATCCCAGTAATAACCATTAATGGCCTTAATCCACCCAAGATAGCACCTGCAAATAAACCGGAAAATGAAAATAATTGCATAGTTACACTTGAAAGAGCTTCACCAAAATAATTACCTAAAGGTCCAAGTAAAATTAGTTCGATTGGAATCATAATAAGTAATACTACTGTCGGAACAAATATAACTTTTAGCATATCTGGCATATATCTATCTATAAACCGGTAAACATAACTCATTAACCACACTGATAATATAATTGGTATAACCGAAGACGCATACGATACAATCGGTATTGGCATTCCCATAAAATGATAAGTAGCTACTTTACCAACCGTATTTATCATTGTTGGATACAATAATGCTCCTGCTAAAACAGTGGCCAAAATTGTATCCGTTTTAAATAATTTTGCAGCTGAATTAGCCAATAAAAATGGTAAAAAATAGAAAGTAGTATCTGCCATTAAATTAAAAATAATATACGTGTCAGATTTTGTCGAAATAAAAGCAAAGGCTGAAAGTATCCCTAATAAAGCCTTTAACATACCTGCAGCAGCTATAGCAGGTATAATTGGTAAAAATATATTTGAAAGTATTTCTAATACTTTACTAAAAATCCCTCCTTTTTCACTAGGATCATCTTGCATATTTGTTGAAGCTGATTTAGATAAATCAACCATCGCAATAAGTTCATCATACCAATTAGCAACTGCTGGTCCAATTACAACTTGTAATTGTCCATTTTTAATCTGAGTATTTAAAACATCATCAATGTCACTTAAAAATTCTAAATTTGCCTTATCATTATCATATAAATTAAACCTCAATCTAGTCATACAGTGTGTCATACTCTTTATGTTTTCTTCTCCACCGATACCATGTAATATTTGTTTTAATTCTTTTTCATGTTTAATAATAACCACTCCCTAAGTATTATATAATCTAACTATATGCAGAGTAAGATACATCAATTCCGAATCATCTAAATTTATTTTAAATTTTTCTTTTAATCGTTTTTGAATACATTTTGAAATTTCGTACTGTTTATCATACTTTTTTAGTACCAGTTCACGAAGATCTGAATCATTTTCAATATTTGAATAATTAGAATTATCAAATACTCTAATCGCCATATACTGAATATGGCGGACAAATCTACTATAAGAAATTGAATCTTTATCTACAACCTTTTCCATATTTTTTTCAACTATATTAAGAGCCTCTTTAATTATTTCTGTTAATTTTTCAACGTTTGTAGGACTATCCTCCCCCATGGAGGCATCTACAAAATGCATTGCAATAAATCCGGCCTCTGATTCATTTAAATGTGTAAATTGCTTCCGTTCAACAATTTTTAAAGCGTAAAGACCTATTTTATATTCCTTAGGATAAAATCTTTTAATATCTATATTTAATGGATTAGGCGTATGATAACCATCTCTTGCTCGAGCTATTGCATAATCCAAATGATCTGTTAATGTAATAATAATATTTTCATTAAGATCCTTTTTTAAAATATTTTTCCCGTAATTAACAATTATATTACTAGTGTCTAATACATCCGTTGAAACTGTTGATATTAGATTTTCTACAGTAGAAAATAATTTTTTATTAGTTAAAACAAAAATTTGCTCAGCATTTTGTAAATCTATATTCTTTTTTTTATTAGCAAATCCAATTCCTCGACCAATTAATATCGCATGATTCTGTTCATCGTTAATAACTTCAACAGCATTATTATTCAATATTTTTACAATTTTCATATTATTATCCAACTATCTACTTATTTAACAAACTTTCACCATTAGTTAAAATAATTTTTTGATAAATTTTAAAACTATCCTTCTTCATTCTTTTATAAGTCCCTTTTCCTTCATTATCTTTATCTACGTAAACAAATCCATAGCGTTTATTCATTTCACCAGTTCCAGCAGAAACTATATCCATAGGCCCCCACCATGTGTAACCTATTACATTACATCCATCTTGTATTGCTTCACTGATAGCATTTAAATGATCAATTAAGTATTGAGAACGATCTTTATCATGAATGTGCCCATCTGCACTAATCTCATCTGCGGCACCTAATCCATTTTCTACAATAAATAACGGACAATCGTATCTATCTTGCATTAAATTACACATCCAGCGTAGTCCTAATGGATCAATTGGCCAGCCCCAACTCGAAGACTTTAAATAAGGATTAGGTTTACCCACAACTCCACCAGTATCTCCATAAATCTTCATGCCATCTTCATAAGTACTAGAACGATAATAACTAAAAGCTAAATATTCAGATGTATGTTCTTTAATTAATTTTAAATCCATATCTGTAATATCTAATTTAATATTGTAATCTTTCCAAATTCGTTTGACGTATCCTGGATATTCACCCTTTAACTGTACATCTGCATTCACAAATGTTCTACGTTGTAATTGCAACGTACCCCAGACATCTTCCGGTTTAGGAGTAGATGGATAAACCGCTGCCTGACTAAGAGATAACATTATACCCATATGTGCTTTTGGCATTATTTTTTTAGCTAATTTATTTACTAGTGCATTTGCTACATACATATTATGTGCAGCTTGATAAATTTGAGTAAGTTGATGCGAATAATTTCCTGATAAATCCATTGCAGCTGCTGCATATGGAATTGTTTGAACATTATTCATTTCATTAAATGTCATCCAGTACTTAACCTTTGATCCAAATCTTTCAAATAATACCTTACAATATTTTTCAAATAATGGAATTAGCTTTCTACTTTCCCACCCATTATATTTAGTATGCAATTCTAGTGGTGTCTCATAATGGGAAATAGTAACTACTGGTTCCATTCCCAAATCAATCATTTTATCAAAAAGACGATCATAAAATGCTAGTCCATCTTCATTAGGTTCCGCTTCTTCGCCTGTTGGAAAGATTCTTGTCCATGCAATAGACGTCCTAAAACATTTCAATCCTAATTCTGACATGTACTCCAAGTCTTCTTCATACCGATGATAAAAATCAATTGCATCATGACTTGCATAAAAAACATTTTCTTTTACTTCTTCATCATGTATATTTTTAGCAATACCATGTTGAGTAGTATCTGTAATGGCTACACCTTTACCTAAAACATTCCATGCTCCTTCAGTTTGATTAGCAGCAATTGCCCCACCCCACAAAAAATCTTTTGGAAAAATTGACATATTGGAACCTCCTATGGACTTAATACCAACAAAAAAAGGCAATACCTTCCACTTATAAAGTGAATGGTATTGCCTGATCGAATCAGTTACAAGCCGTTTTTTATTTTTATTATATTTATACTTTAGCATCCAATGTAAGCGCTGTCAACTTATGTGATATATTTTTTATAAGTTTTGTTATATATTAACCAACAACCGTTACCAAAAATTTGCTATAAAATATCTATAATACTTTTTGGTACTGGTATTTGTGGATCAACATTAGGATTATTCAGATGTATCAAATGTTGTTCTTTTCTTACTGTGTGGATATGACCCAATTACTGTTTTAAACTGTTTTGAAAAAAATTAAAATTTTGCTATGAGCAGTAAATTTATGCAAGCAAATAATCAAGTTCGCTCAGATTTTTATAAAGTTGCAGTACAAAGAAGACCTATTATTTATGCAACTGAACAAGAGGATACTGGATCTAAATTATGGACACAAACTTTTAAATTAAATACTAAACCTAAATTTGAATTTAATAATAATTTATTAGGTGGCGTAACAATTATACGTGTAGATTCCATGAAATATAAGGTAAATAGTGAATAATCAGATTTATATTATAAAACAAAAATTGTTATACGTGAAAAAAATTCACTTATATTAATCCTGAACTTGGGCTAATCGTAAAAATGGTGAAATAATGGTTTTGTTAAGTAGAGAAAATTAAAAAATAATGGTGCTAAAATAACCATACAAAAAAAGGACCTTCATTTCCTTTTATGACTAACTAGCCCAAAAGAAAGAGGTCCCTCACGATTCTAATTTATACTTAAATTTTATTTATGCTACGATTTTTTTGCATATCCAAGCTTAATTTCATCTTCACAAACAACAGTTAATCTTTAGTTTTCATCTGCCGTACTAAACCCAGATAATTGGTTCGAAAATAACGAAAGTTTACTTGCAAAACTTGGATGATCATTATTAGATTGAACAACTTGTTTAAGCGTACTTAAATCATCCGTAATAATCCCATCAACACCCATAAATAGCATACTTTGCATAACGTTTTCATCATTCACAGTCCAAGCATAGACATCTTGATTTTGCTTATGCGCTTGGCTCACAAACGAATCATTTAAAGTTGTTGCTTCCATTGTATACGCATTTGCTGGCGTTTCTGGGAAAGAAATATTGTACGGTATTATAAAACTAGTGTAGAGTTTTGGTGCCTGTTTTTTTATCTGTGAAACGACATCATAACTTAAAGAATGAATACGATCTTTATTAGCCAGTAATCTTTTTTGATATTTTTCCACAAAATTTTTAGTCATATTTGGACTATCTTGTGGAGACACCTTAATTTCAACTAATAATTTTTGATGGTATCGTTCAGCTGCCTTTAAATAGTGATCAAAACTCGGAATTTTAGCCGAATAACCATTTTCACTAACCGTTAGTGCTGTTAATTCAGCCAATGTCAGATCATGAACATTGCGGTTAACACCTGCCAAGGCTTTCAAGTTAGGGTCATGCATCACGACAAATTGTCGATCTTTTGTCTCTTGAATATCCATCTCAACATAGTCAGGTTTCTCAGCAGACGTTTTTTCTAAAGCTGGTATAGTATTTTGTACCCCATTTTCATTATCCACCCCTCTATGCGAAATAAGGGCTGGATAATCATCTAAAAGTCCTTTCAAATAAACAAAATTATAAGCAGAAGCGGCACCTGCAATTAATAAAATAACAACAACGACACCTATTTTCCGAAGCCATGTCAATCGTTTCTTTTTAGAATCATTTTTTTGAATAGGCTCTAATTGTGGCTGGTGGCGTTCAAAAATATCCAAAGCAATACCTAACAATAAAGTAACACTCAAAGCAAGAATAATTTGTCCAACAAATTCTAACAATAATAAATTAAATACAGCTATTGGCAATGCCTGATTTTGAAAATGGTTATCCACATAATTTTGAATTAAATATAAACCCGTTTGACTAATTGCAGCTAAAATAGCTACAGACATCGTAATAGTTAAGGCCTTAATTAAGGTAACAACAAATCTTCCACGAGACGCATCCCAACTTAATTTAATGAGCCGACCCGTTCTTTTTTCTGAACTAAATAGTAAGGTTGGTAAAAAACTAATTAAACGTATAGAAAAGAAAAAAGCTAATCCATAAACGACTAGTATCGGACCCCATATCTTGGGGCTTGTCCACATATCTTGGATTATAAAGTCGGGAATCGTTACTTTACTCAATAAAGAAGATTTAAATAAAACTTCTCCAAATGGTAAAACCAAGACAAAGTACCAAGTTACAAGCAGTGTAGTCATGGGACGTAACGCAAGAACGTCATGAATAGATTCTTTTAATAGAACTTTATATCCAATTTTTAAATCATAACGAATCGATCGAATACTTCTGATCATGAAAGCCATCTGAACGTAAACAATTCCTAAAATAATTAACACTACTAGAATCAGTTCAATCAGCAGTATTGGCTGATGTGTAAGTACAGAGACAAGATTGGTATAAGTTAAATATTCAACGTGGTTGCTACTCAGAATTTTACCCATCAAGAACGTTAATATTGGCTGAATAATTTGTGCTAAAACAAAATTAGTTCCTATTACTAAAAAAAGATATAACATCCAGTGACGAAAAAAGACTCGATAACTTTGATTTAAAAAATGCAATGTTCGACGCATGACCATCCTCCAATCAGATATTTAATAGATACCTTATATAATATCACAAACTTATTTTTTAACATTTATAATAGCTCTTATAATAGTTATTATATTAATCAGTTATTAATGTTAATCAGTTTAACAACTGGCTTCTTATACTTATCTAAAATGCCCAATGATACTATTAGTAAAGCATATTAATATACTTACAAAACGTAAAATAGTAAACTATATTTAAATACTAATATTTAATTTTTTATAGTTAACTATTAATAAGTCCATAATGATGACTTTAAAAGCTTTACTAAAAAAGGGGGATTATTATCATGATTGAATCATATAAAAATTTTTGGAACAATATCACTAATTTTTCCGATACAGCACATAGATCAGACTTCTGGTGGCCAGCTGTTATTAATGCTATTCTAGGCTTTTTAATTGTTAATATTTATACAATTTTGGCGGGGCATCCTATAACGGATATCTACAATTTTAATGATCTTGCTTTTGCTACTGGCAGAAACATTGTCGTATTCCTAGTATGGCTTGCGAATTTATCAGTATCTGTTCGTCGTTTACATGATACTGATCGTTCGGGTTGGTGGATCTTCATTCAAATTATCCCATTAATTGGGACCATCTGGTTCTTAATTTTGATGGTTTTACCAGGAAAAGGAAATCGCTGGAGCTAATTTATTAGGTCCAAAATAACTGTTGTTGGTGATAGGAATTCTATCGCTAGCAGCAGTTTTTTTATAAGATAATACAAAAAAAGAAATCTATTATTAACTAACAGATTTCTCAATTGCATCTTCACCAACATATAGTAATAACATAAAATTTTCCCATTCAACTCAAATGATAATTTAATTCTTCAAGAAAACCGTTACGGCAGCAGCAATCACAATCAATACCAACCCAATTGCAATAACTAACCATTCCTTACCTGTTTTTTTAGTCCGCATTACAAGAATCCCTGAAATTGTTGCACCAACAATCGATACTTGAGAAAGAACAAATCCAGTTGCTAATCCAAGCATTGCAGGTTGGGCAGAAACTAAGTAACCCAAAGCTGCCATCGCAAAAAAGAAGCCTGAAAAAATTTGTTTGTACGTAATACTTTGTGAAAAGATATTATTCTTATTCTTCATTACTTCATAAAGTCCAAGAATCAATCCAAAGGCCGCCATACCCATTGCTTGCGCTAAGAACATATGCATCCCATCAGTTCCTTTAGTATACTGTGGGAGGATTCCATAGAGAGAGTAACCTACTTGAGCAATTAATAAGACACCAACTGCCTTTGTCAATAATTCTTTATTACCAGCAGATTTCTTTTCTTGATAAGTAGTTAAATAAGCACCAATCAAGATAATGATAACGGCCATAAATCCATAAGTTTTTGATGAAACTGGGCCCCAGTTACCAAGCATGACAACTCCCCAAACGACATTTGCTGTAATTTGAAAAGCCGTTGAAATTGGCATTGCTTTAGCAGAACCCAAAGCATTTCCTTCTTGATCTTTCATTCCGAAAGCCATAATAGTCAAAACATTTCCAAAAGCCCAAGCTGCCCCTGAGAAAAATGCTAACCAGAAATTAGAACCATGTAACATGGGCATTCCTGTAACTAACGAAAGAACAATTGCAACAATCAACGTTCCCCATGTTGCTCCAAAAATACCTTGAACAGGTTTACCACCAAAATATGATACTAGAGTTGGGTAGGTACTCCAACCAATAATTGCTAAAAGTGAAAATAATAATCCTAACATGTTCATTTTTTATCATTCCTATTCTTAAATTAATAATTTATTTAATTGCTTCGCCTTCAAAATCAACATTTGATTCCAAAACGATATTTGAAAATGGTGTAATTTCACCCGTTCTCACTGTCGCAATATTATTATCATCACGACTCATAGACTTCAATTCATCATGTGAAATAAAAACAACTTCTACATCGTCATCTAATAAAGCTTTGATAGCAGCATATTGTTTAGGGTTTTCAGTTTTAATTTCTTCAGCTAAGAAAGCCTTTTGAATCTTCATTTCAGAAAGTGTTGCAGCTAAAACATCAATGAACAAGGGTAACCCACGCACAACTGAAAGATCAATTTTACGACCATCGTCTTTAATTGGTAATCCTGAGTCACCAATTGTTAACCATTGTGTGTGTCCTATTTCAGAAATAGCATTTGATAATTTTGTGTTCAAAAGATTTGTTTTACGCATTATTTATCTCCTATTCAAAAATTTAATTTATTTGTTAGCAGCCAAAACAGCCAAAACTTCAGATTCAGCTGGAATACTTGGTTGTGCGCCAGGACGAGAAACTGTCACAGATGAAGCAGCTGATCCATAACGCATTGCTTCAGCTAAATTATCCAAGTTAGCATGTAAACGTGTTGCTGTGGCACCGATAAATGTGTCTCCAGCAGCAGTCGTATCAACAGCATTAACTTTGAATGCAGGAACAATTCCTTCTTCACCATTATTACGCATAAAGAAAGAGCCTTCTGAACCAATTGTAATAATAACCGTATCAATTCCACGTTCAAAATAATAAGCAGCATTATGTAACATTGAATGTTCATCAGTTACTTCTATTCCAGTTAATAAGAATGTTTCGTGCTCATTAGGCGTAATAATATCCGTTAATTGTAATAGTTCAGCTGGTAAGCCACCATTTTCAGGCATTGGCGCTGGGTTCAAAATCGTTTTCACACCATTTTCACGAGCAATCTTGAAACCTTCAATAACTGCTTCCATTGGTACTTCTAATTGTGTAATTAAAAAATCTGATTCAGCAATAGCAGCTGCGTGTGCACGTACATCAGAAGCTGTCATATCAGCATTAGCCCCACCATAAATATGAATAATGTTATCGCCTGTTTCAGCTGAAACAGTAATATAAGCTTGTCCTGTCTCCTCAGTTTCTGAAACCATTACATGATCAGTACTTAAATTTTCAACATTCATATTTTTTGAAGTATCAAATTCCTTACCAACTTTAGTAATCATGTTCGTCTTTGCACCAGAACGCGCAGCAGCAACGCCTTGGTTTAATCCTTTTCCACCCATCGCTTCAATTTGATGATTCGAAGTATGCAAAGTTTCCCCGCTTTTTGCAAAACGTGGTACAGAAATAACCTTATCAATATTAGTTGATCCTAAAACAGTAATAATTTTTGCCATTATCTTTATCCTTCAATTCTCTAGTATTTTTATCCGACGTTTCTCATTGATTTATTCATCCGCGATAAATTATGAAGCGTCTTCAATTAATACAGTATAATACATTCTTTTTATTTCGCAACCGCTTTCCATACTTTTATTAAAACGTTATCATTATCATAAAAATCATTACATTTATTTTTTAAAATGCTTTATAATATTAATGGGAATATTTTCAACTCGTATGACACTTATCTAAATTAAACCTTTAAATAAGTGATCAGCGTTTAAAATAAAGGAGTTCATTATGTTAAAGCAAAAAAAAGTTTGGGTTATTTTATTATTTATCATCATTAGCATTGGTCTATTATTTTCTCTCTCACAGAGGTCACATACACCTGCCAGCCCTAACCGACAAAATAAGTCATCAAAAAAAGTAAAATCCGCTACTCCAAAAAAGAGTAACAAACAGAAAAAGGTCATCTCAAAAAATAAGGTGGATAGTTCTAAATGGCAATCTTTTAAAGGACAAACTGAGTTTCCAATTTTAATGTATCACAGTATTTCTGTTGGTAATTCATTGCGCATCCCTAGAGCACAATTTGCGCATCAAATGCAATGGTTACATAAAAATGGGTATTACACTTTAACGCCTGCTGAAGCTATCGAGGTTTTTAAAACGCATAAAAAACCTGCCGCTAAAATTGTTTGGATTACCTTTGATGATGGTTATAAAGATAACTACGAAGGTGCTTATCCTACGCTCAAAAAGTATCATCAAAAAGCCACTATTAATTATATTACGAGTCATTTTGGTCATAAAAATAAATTAACACTGCCACAAATGAATGAAATGCGCCGATCCGGTTTAATCACGATTGAAAGCCACACTGTCCATCACGAAGAACTCAATCAAATGACTGATGCGCAGCAAACTTTTGAATTTGTGAATTCAAAAAAATGGTTAAATAACAAATTCCATCAAAAAACCACAATCATTTGTTACCCTGTTGGCCGCTTTAACGATCAAACACCAAAACTTGCAAAATCTGCAGGCTACAAACTGGGCCTAACAACATTGCCTGGACTAGCCAATGAAAATCAAGGCCTATTCACCTTACATCGGGTTCGTATTTCACCCGATTTGTCTGATATGACGTACAAATATCTTTTAGAACATGGTATGTAACTATTAAAAAAGGGTCCAAATCACTGCTAGATAAACAGTGATTTGGACCCTTTTCTATATTCATTTTTAATCACGATTGAAAGCTAAATATTCTTTTCTTCTTAAATTTTTGATACTCATCATCACGACAAAACTTACAAGATAAAGTAATGATAGGAAAATCATTACCGCCATAACGTTATAGTGATCCAAGATAAATCCAATTGCAACCGATGAAAATCCACCGACTGCGCGACCCACATTAATAATCACGTTATTAGCTGTTGCACGGACTTCCGTCGGATATAAATGACTCACTACCGCACCGTATCCTGCAAACATGCCATTAGCAAAATAACCTACCAATGCGCCTGCTAAAAGCATCATCGCCGTATTTGTTGGCATTGTTAGAATATAGACACTTACTGCTGAGGCCAATAAGAAAATACCATAAGCCAAACGAGCCCCTAATTTATCTAAAACCCAACCAAACGTTAACATACCAGCACTCATCCCGATAATTGTCGAAATCATCCACGTAGATGAACCCGCTATTGTTAACCCCAGCTGTTTCTGCATAATTGCAGGTAGCCAATTCATTAGTCCAAAATAACCGGCTATTTGAACAATTGCCATAAACATTAATCCCAATGTTTGGTGTGCTAATTGACGTGTCGCAAACAAAGCTTTAAATTGACCTTTTCTATCATGTTTACTTGTTTCAAATACTTTACTCTCCTCTAGATGACGGCGAACAAAGAACGTAATCAGTACTGGTATTAGTCCAAATAAGAATAAAGCTCTCCAACCAAATTGTGGTAATATAAAAGCTGCTAAAACCGCTGCTAGAATAGCCCCAATTTGTCCGGCAACCCCAACAAATGCTGAGACACGACCCATTTCTTTTTTCTTAAAACTTTCCGCTAAAATGGTCATCCCAATACCATATTCGCCACCTGCTCCGATACCCGCAAAGAACCGACAAATATAAATAGCCATTAAATTACTTGCAAAAAACATAGCTGCCGTCGCAAATGCAAATATAAAAATAGTATAGGTGAACGTTTTAATACGTCCAAATCGATCTGCTAATATACCGAAAAACACGCCACCTAGTAACATTCCTACATTCGTAATTGATGAAATCAATCCAGCTTGTGGCCCACTTAAATGAAATTCCGTAATAATTGAAGATAATGCAAAGGACAGGAACAAGACATCCATATTCTCTAATCCAAAACCTGCAGTTGCTGAAGCAACAACCTTTCCTTGATAACTGGTTAATCGATTTTGGTGCTGTTTCGTCTTTACTGTCTGTTGCATATTCAATTCCTCCTAAAATGAGCGCTCACTGTCGCTCTTTATTTTATATCTTCTAAATTCTAGCCCTAATACATTTACATTACAAGTTAATCCTAATATTCATTGATTGTTCAGATTTCATTCTATTATTTTACTGGCGGGTAATACCATGTCAAACAATTCAAGGCACCACCCATCGTTGAAATGTCACCAACTTTAACAGGAATAACTGGTTTATCTACATTTTTGCGAATAAACTTTAGCATCTCATGATCCTGCTTCAATCCAAATTGTGGGACATAAATACCATTCGCGGTTTCCAACATATTAATATATAATCCTTTAGCAGAATATATTTTTTTATCATACTGTCCTTTCTCTGTGTAAGCTGATTTCAGCTCAACGAATTCAGCATCCGGCATTTCTTTCAAAATTGCTTTCCGAACTTTAGCTTGAAATACCGTATCTTTTTGAAAATCACTAATAAACATTTTTTTAGGACTAATAAACTTAATCATGCCATCAGAATGTGCCAAAGGATCCTCTTCTTCTGCTGGAATAATAATAACTTTTTTAACCTCTAATTGTATCTTTAACATTTGAATAACTTCTTTTTTCGTCAATTGATTATTATCTTCAAAAACACGATTCGTCATCACAACAGAATTTTTTTTATTCCAAACGACATTACCCCCATCTACAATTAATTTAGATGAATGCGTTTCTATTTTATTTTTATCCAAAAATCGATTAAACGTTTCATCCAGATACTTTGCATCTTTCTTTGGTAAGTAAGACGGTTGATAACGAAATTTAACCATTTTATTGGTCACTACTGGGGCCACATCACGTAACCAAATGTCGTCATAATCCGTATTAATCCTTTTGGAAACCTTAGAGTCCTTGGTCAAAGTTCGAACAGAGTCCTGTCCTTTAGCCTGATTTGCAAATTGATTACTAAACTGAACTAATTCTGGATACAGGGGCCGATAGTAGTGATTCGATTTTAGTGGTAACGCCGTAAAAATAACCCCGCCCTTATTCATTTTCACTTTTTGTTGCTTAGTTGTGAACCACATCATTAACCCTCCTAAAATAATGACACAGGTGACCACAATTCCAATCCAGCTTATTACATTTTTCTTCATAAATCAGATCCCCTTTTAATATTTTTTTACAGTGTATCACGCCTTTTCTTTATATATTTATAATAAATATATAAGTCTGCTACAACTCATTTAGTTGCCTATTGACACAGCTTTTTTATAATAATTATGATAAATATAATCAAATAACTACCACAAAAAAAGACCGTCAAAAAGGACGGTCTCAAGTTTAGATTAAAATGTCCTATTTCTCTATTTTTGTTGCATTTGCAATAAAAATGTTTTATATTTAATATCATATTAAGAAAAGAGGTCCCTTATGACAGATATTCTTAGACCAATCGGTGTTATCGCTCGAGCACTTGATTCAATTGCAAATATTGAATTCAAAGCATTCGACTTAACCCGTGGCCAATATCTTTATTTAGTTCGTATTTGCGAACAACCCGGTATTATTCAAGAACGTTTAAGTGAATTAATTAAAGTGGATCGCGCTACTACTGCCCGTGCCTTACAAAAGTTAGAAAAAAATAATTTCATTTCCCGTCAATCTGATGCTAAAAATAATAAAATTAAACATCTATTTCCAACCGAAAGAGCGTTAACCATCTACTCACATATTATTGCCGAAAATAATTATTCAAATCAAGTTGCACTGAGCGGCTTATCTGAAAAAGAACAACAACAACTTGCTGAGCTGTTAATACGTGTTAGTGACAACGTTGCCGCGGATTGGGAACAAGTCAAAAAAGGTAATTCTAGAATCTACTAAAAAGGAGTTCATTATAATGACAAACCATCGTATTCAATTAATTAACCTAGATCAACTTACCAAGCTACAAGCCATTAGTCGGGAAACTTTTTCTGATACCTTTGGACAAGACAATACACCCGATGACTTAGAAAAATATCTAACAAATGCGTATGGTACCAAACAACTATCCAACGAAATACAACAACCAACAACTGCTTTTTATTTTATTTATGTTGAAAATCAAGTTGCTGGTTATTTAAAATTGAACTGGGATGGCACACAATCTGAAGATTACGGCTTAAATACCTTAGAAGTTGAACGTATTTATATTAGTTCTAATTTTAAAAGACTCGGATTAGGGACCGAACTAATCAATCAGGTACTTATTACAGCTCAACAACAGCAAAAGGATACTATTTGGTTAGGCGTCTGGGAAAATAATCAAGCCGCTAGACATTTTTATACAAAGCTTGGTTTTAAAGAAATTGGTGAACATTTCTTCCAACTAGGTTCTGATCAACAACGAGATATTATTATGCAAAAAAAGCTTTAATTAAACAAAAAATCACAACCCAACCCTATCCTTTGTTCACTAATATATCTAACAAATCTTTATCGCTTTACTCCTACGTCTAATAAATCTAACGATTGTGAAGTTATTTTTATGTCCAAATATTCAACTGATTTTAAAAGATATCTTAAAAATACAATTTATCATAAGCATACGAGACGCTATAGTCCTTAGAGGGAGCACAACATAGAAAAAATTGCACCTAATATTATTAATCAAAATTTAAATGAATCTACGCCTTATCGTGGTATACACACTGATTTCACTTGAATAAAACAGGATAAACCGTTAATAGTAATTTCATGTTACTATTTTTTCTCAATCGTAAATTTCCTAAAGAAACAATTCCATTTTGACCATCATAAGAAATTAAAACGGTCGGTTCAAACCCTTTTTCCAATCCGTGTGCTCTAATATATGTCCCTGTGTGATATAATCCTCCGCAATACGTTGATTGAGACCCTGGTATATTCAATTCTTTAACCATCGACTCTGGTAATATGTTCCCTTTTAAATACTGACTCAATACTTTAAAAAGATCTCCACTCGACATAAACAAATTTCCAGTTCCTTTTTCATAATTATATTGAACTGCATTCAGCTCCCATATTTTTCCATACTTACCTTCAGTGGTTGATTTGTATCCAATTGCTCGTTCTTTACTGTTAATAATATTTTCCTCAAAATCTGTATGTAATAACCCTAATGGCTGTTTGATTACTTCTACAAAATAATTTTCATAAGATTTACCAGTTAATTTTTCAATAACAAAAGATAACAATAAGTAATTAACAGGTGCATATTCATATGTCCCTACACCATTGAGCTTTATATTTTTTATTGCATAATTGTACAACTTTTTGCCACTCAAATTTTCCTTTTTTGGAGCTGATTGAATACCATATCCGGACATCATTTGAATCATTGACCTCAAGGTTACATTCTTTCCATTTGGTACATCTGGTAAAAAGTTACTCAGCGGTTCATCCAAATTATGCTTTGTCTGAAGTAACGCTTTTCCCAATAAAATTGTCGTCATTACTTTTTGAATAGAAGCAATTCCGTACATACAATCTTTATCATTTGGCATTTTTTTACCTAGGTTAGCGTACCCTATACCTGTATTAGAAAATACTTCATTATTTTTAACACCATAAAATGAACCAACAAAATCAGCTTGTTTCATTTTATTTTGAAAATTATTATTAAGCACTTGAAGATCCTTATTTAATTTTGGAGGATTTCCAGTCTTTGTTTTTTCTGCTTTAATTTTTTTATCTGCTCTTTTATTTACTTTTTCAATCACTGATTCTTTCCAAAGATTTTCTTTTTTGAGCATCATTGGTCTATAAATAACTAAAAGGCCTGCCCCCATTACTATTAACCCCAAAATAATACCAGCGAGAAATATATTTATATTTTTTTTCATTTTAATTACAAAATCCTTTTTTATATTCATTTCAATTATTAAAAATTAAATTAAGCACTTTTTAACGATAATAACTATAATTATTCACATTTTACAGACATTAGCCACGCACATTAAATCCTTATTTTTTACCTTTTTACAGTATACACACCTTATATTTTCAAATATACTTTATAAAAAGCTGTCATAAATCAACATTTTTTCTGCAAAAAAAAGATTGTCCAGAAGGACAATCTTCCATTTTAATATTAAAGTTTGATTTTACTTACGATGTTTAATTTGTCATCAAGATCGTAAACAACTGGTTCGCCAGTTGCCATTTCAACGCCCATGATGTCTTCATCAGAGATGTTTTCAATGTATTTTGTAAGGGCACGTAATGAGTTACCATGTGCAGCAACAATAACGTTTTTGCCTTCAAGTAATTTAGGAGCGATTTCGTCTTCCCAGAAAGGAATAACACGTTCCAAAGTAACTTTTAAGTTTTCGCCACCTGGGATAGCTTTAGGATCTAAATCAGCATAACGACGATCGTTAGCTGCTGAACCTTCGTCAGTTGCACTTAAAAGTGGAGGTAATGTATCGTATGAACGACGCCATACAAGCACTTGATCTTCACCGAATTTTTCTGCTGCTTCGGCTTTGTTTTGGCCTTGTAATGCACCATAATGACGTTCATTTAAGCGCCATGATTTGATTTCAGGAACCCATAATTGGTCTGAACCTTCAAGTGCGTAATGTAACGTTTTGATAGCACGTGTTAAAACAGATGTGTAAGCTTGATCAAATTCGATTCCAGCTTCTTTAATCTTTTTACCAGCTGCTTGTGCTTCAGCAACGCCTTGTTCGCTCAAGTTAACATCTACCCAACCTGTGAAAAGGTTAGATAAGTTCCATTCACTTTGTCCGTGACGAATAAATACTAATTTTGCCATAAGATAAAATCCTCTTTTTCTATTTTTAGTTTACTGGTATATTTTACACTGAAATGACCTAAATTAACAGTCTAATTTAAGCGATTTAATTTCGCAGTTTTAAGGCCTTTTAACAACTGATCAACGGCCATTTGTACCGTGCCCAAATCAGTCGCCAAATTCATCCGAATAAACCCGGGTGTTTCATCGCTAAACCACTGACCATAATCGACAGCTAAGCCGCAACTATCCTGGATGAATTCCTTCATCCGTGTCGGTTCTACATACGCTGAAAGATCAATCCACATCAAGTATGTGCCTTCTAATTCGCTAATTCCAATGTCCGGAAATTTAGCCGTTAATTGATGACTAACTTCTAAATAATTTGTTCTCACAATACTAAGAATTTCATCTAACCATACGGCACCTGAACGATAAGCGGCCTCACCGGCGACACGACCCATTAAACTACCTTCTGGTTTGTTCAAATGGTGCACTAATTTGTCATATTTAGCCCGCAATTGAGAATTTGGGATAATGATATGTGAATTTTGTAAGGCAGCTAGATTGAACGTTTTCGATGGCGCATTAACAACGATCATATTATCCCGGTAACGGCCTTCATCAATTGATAAAGCTGATACGAAAGGTTTATTACCAACAATCAAATCTTGATGAATTTCATCTGAAATAACCATTACATGATTTTCACAACAAATTTCAAGTAATCGTGTTAACTCAGCCTCTGTCCAGACACGACCCACTGGATTATGTGGTGAACATTGAATGAGTAACTTAACTTGATTGGCTTTAATATCCCGTTCAATTGCTTCAAAATCCATTTCATATTGGTTATTTTCATGTTTTAAAGGGGTTCTAACAACACGACGGTTATTGTCTTCAATCGCACTATAAAAGGGGTAATAAACGGGTGTTTGAACCAAGACACTGTCACCTTGTTCCGTCATCAAATCAACTAATTGATACAATGAATTAACAACACCCGTTCCAAAACGCATCCATTCTTTGTGCATCTCAATGCCATAACGAGATTGTTGCCATTCAAAAAAGGTGTCATAGTATGAATCTGGAATTGTTGAGTACCCAAAGACACCATGTTGTACGCGTGCCACAAGAGCATCGGTAACAGCTTTAGGCGCTTTAAAATCCATATCTGCGACCCACAATGGCAATAATTTATCGTCACCATATTGTTCCGTTAAATCGTCCCATTTAACAGAATTGGTATTTTTTCTATTCACTCTGAATTCAGCTAAAAATTTATTTTTCTTTGCCATTAGTTTGCTTGCCTTTCCTTATTCCTTTAATTTTAATGCCTCGTCTTTTAGTTCCAGGAATTGCCTTGACACCCAAAATGTCCAGGAAGAATGTAAAAATAGGAATTCCGACAATCAAGCCCCATGTACCAAATAACTCTTCACTAACTAGCAAAATCACAAAGGTGAAGAAGATAGGTAATTCTGTCCGACTCGACATGAATTTAGGGTTCAAAACGTACGATTCTAATAGATGAACCACCATTAACATAATTAAAATGTACACAACATCTCGAATACCACCAACTGAATAACCAACTAAACTCAACGGAATACATGAAACTAGTACACCGGCAACCGGAATTAAACTTAATAAGAAAATGAGAATACCCAAAGGCAATAACTGGGGTATCTTCATAAAGTACAAACCAGTTACGGTAATAACTGTATTAACAGTCGCGATAAAGAATTGTGCCTCAATAACGACACCAAATGACTTAACAAATTTTTCTCCAAAATAATAAACATCTTGAAAAAACCAGCCAAAATCGCTTGTTAAAAAGTTTTTTAAGAAATGAGACATCTGATCTTTTTCAATCGTATAAAAGAAACTTAAAATTAATGACAATAAGAAAGTTGCTGCCATAAAGCCAACGCTTGTAACGTATTTAAATACAAGCGTAAAACCACTCTTTAATTGTGGCACAATTTGAGATTTACCAAGGTAGTTAACAATCCATTCCATCATGACATTGGTATCTTTACCCGGATTATGGTAAAAAGCAAACACATAACGCGTCATGGCTGCCGTTTGCGTAAATAAAATCGGTAAGTATTTCGTAACCGCTAAATAAAGCAATGCAAGAATTGCCAAATAGACGGCAATGACAATCAGTCGACTGTTAATCGGCAAATGTTTTTGAATAACATTTATCAAACGAACAACTAAATATGTAAAAATAAAGGTTAACAAAACGATACTAATGACCGATTTTGCAAGGAAAATAATCCCCATAATGATACACAAAACAACAAAACGACGTAATTTAATATTTTCAATAAAACTTTGCCAAATCTTCACTAGACCCACTCCTTTAAGTACAGTCTTCATTGTACAAAACATTCAATCGAATGTCTGTATTTCTTACTTTTTTATTCTAAAATATTAATCTTTTTTTAAAATCAGCGACTTGTTGAATCTGAAAACTTATGGTTAACTATGGTTATTGACTCTATGAAAGGAACAACATTTTATGGCTGAATTAATTTATAAACAACTGATTAGTAAACTTAAAAAAAGAATCGCTGCGAATGAATTTCCTGACATGAAACTCCCTGATGAACGTAGTTTAAGTGAAACTTATGCTATTAGTCGCAGTTCAGTAAAACGTGCTTTAAGTCATATGGCCGGTGACGGTATTATTTTTAAAAAACGTGGTTCTGGCACCTTTATCAACCCTCTTTATTTAAAAAATAAAACGGTCTTCAATTATGAAGGGTCTAACTTGGGTGTCACAGATGGCTTTGAAATGAACGGTAAAAGTCCAAAAGTTAAGGTGTTAAGCTTCGAAGTCATTGCGCCATCAGAAGACTTACAGCGGAACCTTTTCTTAGATACCGATGATTTTGTCTACAAAATTGTCCGACTTCGTTTATTCGAAAAAATCCCTTTTATGATTGAAACAGGTTATATTCCAATTAAAATTGTGCCTAATTTATCTCGAGCAATAGTTAAAGGCTCAATTTTTAACTATTTAGAAGACGCTCAGAATCAAGCCGTCACTAAATCCTCCCTTTCAATTTATGCTGAACCATCTACAGAAAATGATCAAGAACTACTTCATTTAAAACCAACCGAACCTGTCAGCATTATGGATGGTATTTTTTTCTTAGATGATGGTACGCCATTTGAATATTCAAGCATGAGATTCCATTATAAATTTTCTAAATTCAATACTTTTATGTCCGTTAAATAGCTGATTTGACGGCTTTTTATTTACTTTTTAAAAAAATTGGTACGTTCCAATGAATTAAATGATTGACTTCTGTTTTAGGTTTGTTATTATGGACATATAGAAAGCGCTATTAGTTTAGCAAATAAAATCTTAGGGAGTGTATTTATGACAGAAACTGATTTTTCATCTAAATCGTATTTAGATAAAGTTGACGCTTGGTGGCGTGCAGCAAACTACCTTTCAGTTGGCCAACTTTATTTAAAACAAAATCCATTATTACAAACTGAAGTCGTACCTGAAGACCTCAAAGTTAACCCTATTGGTCATTGGGGAACAATCTCAGGCCAAAACTTTATTTACGCTCATTTAAACCGTGCAATTAACAAATACAACTTAAACATGTTCTATATTGAAGGACCTGGTCATGGTGGCCAAGTTATGGTTTCTAACGCTTACCTTGATGGTAGTTATACAGAAATCTATCCTACAATTACTGAAGACTTAACTGGTATGCAAAGATTGTTCAAACAATTTTCATTCCCAGGTGGTGTCGCTTCTCATGCTGCTCCTGAAACACCAGGATCAATCCATGAAGGTGGCGAATTAGGTTATTCATTATCTCATGCTGCTGGTGCTATTCTTGATAACCCTGACGTCATTGCTGCTACAGTAATTGGTGATGGTGAATCAGAAACTGGCCCATTAGCAACAAGTTGGTTCTCAAATGTCTTCATTAACCCAGTTAATGATGGTGCTGTCTTACCAATCCTTGATATGAATGGTTTCAAAATCTCAAATCCTACAATTTTATCACGTAAATCTGATGAAGATTTAACAAAATACTTTGAAGGTATGGGTTGGGATCCAATTTTCGTTGAAGGAACTGATCCTGAGATCATCCATCCTGAAATGGCTAAAAAAATGGATCTTGCTATCGAAAAAATTAAAGCAATCCAAACTGAAGCTCGCAAACACCCAGCTGAAGAAGCAACAATGCCTAAATGGCCTGTTATGATTGTTCGTACACCAAAAGGCTGGACTGGTCCAGAAGTTTGGAATAACGAACCAATCGAAGCTTCATTCCGTGCTCACCAAGTGCCAATTCCTGTAGACCAACGTCACATGGAACATATTGACGCACTTGTTAAATGGATGAAATCATACCGTCCAGAAGAATTATTTACAAAAGATGGTCAATTAATTCCTGAATTAAAAGCAATGGCACCTAAAGGCAACCAACGTATGGCAATGAACCCTATTACTAACGGTGGGATTAATCCTCAAAAATTAGTTATGCCTGACTGGAAGAAAAATGCTGTTGATACATCAACTCCAGGTGCTGTTACAGCACAAGATATGATTGTTTTCGGTGACTTCGCTCGTGATATTATCGAAGAAAATCCTAAAAACTTCCGTATCTTCGGACCTGATGAAACAAAATCAAACCGTTTGAATGCTGTCTTTGAAGCTACTAACCGTCAATGGTTAGAACCAATCAAAGAAGGTAACGATGAATGGCAAAGTCCTGTAGGCCGTGTTCTTGATTCTCAATTATCAGAACATCAAGCTGAAGGTTGGATGGAAGGTTATGTCTTAACTGGACGTCACGGTTTCTTCGCTAGTTACGAATCATTCTTACGCGTTGTTGATTCAATGTTAACGCAACATTTCAAGTGGTTACGTAAAGCCAAAGAACAATCATGGCGTAAACATTACCCATCATTGAATGTTATCGCAACATCAACTGTATTCCAACAAGATCATAATGGTTATACTCATCAAGATCCAGGTATCCTTGGCCATTTAGCTGATAAGAAACCTGAATTCATCCGTGAATATACACCTGCTGATGCTAACAGTTTATTAGCTGTTATGAATACAACACTTCAAAGTGAAGAAATGATTAACTTGGTTGTTTCAAGTAAACATCCTCGTCCTCAATTCTACTCAGCTGATGAAGCTCAAGAACTTGTTGAAAATGGGTTAAAAGTTATCGATTGGGCAAGTACTGCTAAAGGCGACGATGTTGATATTGTTATCGCTGCTGCTGGTACAGAACCTAACTTGGAATCTTTAGCTGCTGTTGATCTTTTAAACGCAGCCTTCCCAGAATTGAAGATTCGTTTCATCAACGTTGTTGATATCTTGAAATTACGTCATCCTAAGATTGACCCTCGTGGTTTCTCTGATGAAGAATTTGATGGTTACTTTACAACTGATAAACCAGTCGTATTCGCATTCCATGGCTTTGAAGCTATGGTTCGTGACATCTTCTATGATCGTCACAACCATAACATCGCAATCCATGGTTACCGTGAAAACGGTGATATCACAACACCATTCGATATGCGTGTCTTAAACCAAATGGACCGTTTCAACCTTGCTAAAGATGCTGTCTTACAAGCTGGTCATTTAGGCGAAATGGGCGATGCATTTGTTAAAGAAATGGATGCTAAGATTGCAGAACATGAAGCATACATTCGCGAACATGGTGATGATCTTCCAGAAGTTAACAACTGGAAATGGACATCATTAAGATAATAAAAAATTAAACGAAAAGAGAAACGCAAATTGCGTTTCTCTTTTTTTAAACTAAAAAAGCATGCTTCCTAAAATAAGAGGGTCTACAATATCTGTTGTTGGTAATAGAAATTAATTCTATTACTAATAACAGTTTTTTTGTATAATGACAAAAAAAGACCCAAAAGCCATAAGACTTTTGGGTACGGTTTATCCAAATCCATTATCGTTCAACCACCACAGATGAATTAATAAGAAAGAAGGAATCTCCGC